>JACPOE010000044.1:0-19690 GCA_016185105.1 Bdellovibrio sp. | reverse complement strand
GGTGGAGATCTGCTTCAAATCGAAGTGACTGTGGTTCCAGGTAAGGGCCAAGTGAAGATTACCGGCAAGCTAGGCGAAGTGATGCAGGAGTCTGCCGCTACAGCAATGAGTTATGTTCGCTCGCGAGCCACTCTGCTGGGACTGGACAAGGACTTCTATCAAACTGTCGATATTCACCTCCATGTCCCTGAAGGCGCTGTTCCAAAGGACGGACCTTCGGCTGGGATTACGATGGCTACGGCCATCACCAGTGCGCTTACTAAAATTCCGGTGAAACGCGAAGTGGCTATGACTGGAGAAATTACTCTCAGAGGGCGCGTACTTCCGATTGGTGGTCTCAAAGAAAAGCTTTTGGCCGCCAAAATTGGAAACATCAAGACAGTCTTGATTCCTAAGGGGAATCTTCCAGATATGAAGAAAATTCCTAAGGAAATTACCGAAGGAATGGAAATTATTCCAGTCGAGCATGGCGATCAAGTGTTGCGGCTTGCCCTACAGTTGGAAAATCCTGAAGCATTCATGGTGCGTAAGGGGGTCGAGGATCTTGCTACTGCCGTTACCCATCCTGTCGAGTTGGTGCGCGAAGAGCCAGCCGGGGATAAGCCGGGCGCCGTAAAACACTGATATTATTAGTCTAATCTTTGATTGTTAAAGATTTAACAGCCCTCTAGGGTCGGGCGCTGACTTGTTCGTTTTTCCTTAGCAGCTCGCAAAAACTAGGTAAAAAAAAAGCCCCGAGGTTTCCCTCGGGGCTTCTTTGAATTCGAGAAGCTCAGCTTACAACTGCATGCTAAACTGAACTGGCACGATCGACAAATAAGATGTCGAGCTGTTGGTCATAACAAAATCGATTTCTGGAGCATAAGTAACATGGTCCACAATCTTGAAGCGCTTACCAACGCCTACGTTCCAGGCAAAATTAGATGCCGTGGCTGCAGCGGTGGTGAGGATGTTCACGCCAGCTTGCGCCTTAAGGAACATGGCCTCGTCCCAGTTGCCCATGAAGTTATATGCCAAACCGCCTAAGAAGTTCCAGTAGGTGGCTGCACCGCCGCCGTTCAATTGAACAGTCAGCAAGAACTCGAAGCCGCTAGCAATGTTGTAACCGATCGTTGGGGTGACTCGGCTGGAATACGCAATCGAATAGCTGGTTGCGCTGGCTGGCTGGAGTGTCAGGTCTACGCTACCAAAACCGCCGGTGAATAATTCCCATTGACCGTCAGCGGCAAAGCTGACAGAGCTCAAAGCAATTGCTAATACTGCGCTGATTTTAGATATCGTTTTCATAGATAAAATCATCTCCCTCAAATTTTTAGTTGGTGATTCAGATTTCAGGCTAACACAAATTAGGGGGGGCGCAAGAAAAACGATGGAGATTTTTAAAGATTTTCGCAGAGTTGCATCGATTTTCACCCTAGAGGAAAGGTGGTTGGGCTTGGGAGGGGCTTCTCGCCAGGGTAATAAGGGGTCTACCGTCAACTCATTGTCATAGAAACCCGGACTTTCCCCTTGACCAGAGGATCTCGGTCGTCTATTTTCGGTGTCTTTCGTAACACCATGCCTCAGAATTGGCGATCAATCTGAAGCTTTTTGAATATAAAGGATTCTGAAAGGAAACGTAGTTCATGCCTACAATTAACCAGCTCATCCGCAAGGGCCGATCCAGCAAACTCTGGAAGACTAAATCTCCAGCTTTGCAAAGCTGCCCACAACGCCGAGGCGTTTGCACCCGGGTTTATACGACAACTCCAAAAAAACCAAATTCTGCACTGCGTAAAGTGTGTCGTGTGCGTTTGACGAATGGGTATGAAGTAACATCCTACATTCCAGGTATTGGTCACAACCTGCAAGAACACTCGATTGTCTTGATTCGAGGCGGCAGGGTGAAGGATTTGCCAGGGGTTCGTTATCACACTGTACGCGGCACGTTAGACGCACAGGGTGTAGCTAATCGAAAGCAGAGCCGCTCGAAATACGGTGCAAAGCGGGGTGCTGTCGGTGCAGCTGCCGGTGCCGCTCCTGCTGCTAAGTAATTATTGATTAAGATTTATTTAAGAGGAAAGTGCAATGGGCCGTAAAAAATTTGTTCGTAAACGTGAAATTCTTCCAGATCCAAAATTTAATGATGTTGTTGTTGCGAAATTTGTAAACAGCCTTCTTAAAGAAGGAAAAAAGTCTACCGCTGAAGCCATCTTTTATGGCTGCATCGACGTCATTCAGACTCGTACAGGTGAAGATGGTCTTAAGCTTTTCAAGAAAGCTCTTGAAAACGTGAAGCCACTGCTAGAAGTGAAATCCCGAAGAGTCGGGGGCGCTACCTATCAGGTCCCAGTTGAAGTCAAGCCTGCACGACGTCAGTCCTTGGGCTCACGTTGGTTGATTGAGTCAGCTCGTACACGTCCTGAGCACAGCATGGCAGAGCGATTGGCTGGAGAAGTCATCGAAGCTTCTAATGGTCGCGGTGGAGCGATGAAGAAGCGAGAAGACGTCCATAAGATGGCCGAAGCCAATAAAGCTTTTGCACATTATAGATGGTGATTCAGCTCAAGGATACTCGCAACATCGGCATCATGGCTCATATTGATGCCGGCAAGACTACAACAACTGAGCGCATTCTATATTACACAGGGAAAACCCACAAAATTGGGGAAGTCGATGAGGGTACTACCGTCATGGACTGGATGCCTCAAGAGCAAGAGCGTGGGATCACGATCACCTCAGCTGCGACGACTTGTTTTTGGCGAGATCATCACATCAACATTATCGATACCCCTGGACACGTAGACTTCACGATTGAGGTCGAACGCTCTCTCCGTATCTTAGACGGAGCGGTCGGTGTGTTCTGTGCAGTCGGGGGTGTGGAGCCTCAGTCCGAAACTGTCTGGCGGCAGGCGAATAAATACCATGTTCCGCGAATTGCCTTTGTTAATAAAATGGATCGGACGGGTGCCGATTTTTATGATGTTCACGGGCAAATTAAGGATCGCTTGGGAGCTAATGCGGTTGCAGTCCAGCTTCCTTGGGGAGCTGAAGATCAATTTAAGGGTGTTATCGATTTAATCGAAATGACCGCTATTGTTTGGAAGTCGGATGACTTGGGAGCCAGCTTTGAGCGGGTTCCTATTCCTGAGGAATTTCAGGAAGACGCCGACACCTACCGAGAGAAGCTTCTTGAGGCCGTCGCGGAGTGCGATGAGGAGCTCACAGATAAATACCTTTCAGGAGAAGCTTTAACTCCTAATGAGATCAAAGCGGCTATTCGAAAAGGGTGTGTTTCAGCCAAGTTGGTCCCCTTACTTTGTGGAGCGAGCTTCAAAAATAAAGGGGTTCAGCCTCTTCTAGATGCGATCGTCGATTACCTACCTTCACCGCTGGATAAGCCCCCTGTTGAAGGTAAGGATCCCGAAAAGGCGGAAAAGATTCTTCATCGGAAGTGTGATGAGAATGAACCTTTTTCAGCTCTAGCGTTTAAGATCATGAATGATCCCTATGTGGGTCAGCTGACCTATTTCCGTGTCTACTCCGGAAAAGTAGCTTCCGGCGTAATGGTTTTTAACCCTAGCAAGGGAAAGAAGGAGAGACTCGGCCGTCTTCTTCGGATGCACGCAAATAAGCGTGAGGACATTGAAGCTGTAGGGCCAGGTGACATAGTTGCCGCAGTCGGGTTGAGATATACTACGACGGGAGACACGCTCTGCAATGAAGCTCATCCTATTTTATTGGAAACGATGGAGTTTCCGGAGCCGGTCATTTCAATCGCCATTGAACCAAAAACTAAGGCAGACGAGGAAAAACTTGCGGGTGCATTGCAAAGGCTAGCAGTGGAAGATCCGTCTTTTCATGTCCAAACCGACAAGGACACCGGCCAGACCCTGATTAGTGGGATGGGTGAGCTGCATTTAGAAATTATCGTGGATCGGATGAAAAGGGAATTTAAGGTTGAGGGAAATGTGGGTCAACCTCAAGTTTCCTACAAGGAAACCATTGCCCGTTCTGCGCGCGGCGAAGGTAAGTTTGTTCGCCAGGCCGCTGGTAAAGGGCAGTACGGACATTGTATTGTTGAGCTCACTCCCATGGAAATTCACCCTTCCCAGAAAGGCGAAGAGAAGAAGGTCTCCTACCTATTTATTAATTCCTCGGCTCCGGGCGTGATTCCAAAAGAGTTTATCCCCGCGATAGATAAGGGGATTCAAGAAGCTATGCTCGGGGGCATCATAGCGGGCTACCCGGCCTCAAATATCAAAGCGACTCTCTTGGGTGGTTCGTTTCACGATACCGATTCTTCCGAAACTGCTTTTAAAATAGCCGCTTCGATGGCCTTTAAAGAGGCAGCCTTGGCTGCCAGACCAGTGATTTTAGAGCCTATGATGAGTGTCGAGGTGGTGAGTCCAGATCTCTACATGGGTGGAGTTATTGGCGACTTGAATAGTAGGCGTGGCAAGATCCTGAGTATGACTGAACGACACGGGATGCAGGTTATTAAGGCTTTGGTGCCGATGGCTACATTGTTTGGCTATTCAACGGCCTTAAGGTCTTCGTCTCAGGGTAGAGCTACTCATACAATGGAATTTTCCCATTACGAGCCTGTGCCGCCCCAGGTGGATCACGAAATTAAGGTTCGTTCCGGCGTTATCCAAGCCTAGCTTTATCCTTCCTTTCAAAAAACTCGCAATATGGACCCTTTTTTTCATTGTCTTCGGAAAAGGCCCCCTGTATAAACACCCCTTTCTGACGTGTCGAAATAGATTGCTCGGGCGAACCACATCGCGCGAGGGAACTATTCGATGTAACTAAACAATGTGGAGATAAAAAATGGCAATGGAACACAAAATTCGAATCAAATTGAAGGCTTTTGACCACCGGGTTCTAGATCAATCAGTTTGGGAAATTGTTAATACCGCAAAGAGAACTGGAGCTACTGTTCGTGGCCCAATTCCTCTTCCTACAGTTATTAATAAGTATTGCGTTTTGCGTTCGCCTCATGTAGACAAAAAATCCCGTGAACAGTTCGAAGTAAGGACTCATAAGCGGCTTTTGGATATCTTGGAGCCAACTCAGCAAACAGTTGATTCTTTGATGAAGCTTGATTTGTCTGCAGGTGTAGACGTCGAGATTAAGTCCTAAGGAACGAGTCGAAACTCCTTTTTGCAGGATGCAAATCCTCCCAAAAAGAAAGTCGGCAAGTTCAGCGGCTATCGCATGAAAGCATCCGGCGGCCTTATTGAATAAGTAGAGGCGGCTTCCCGGTGATGCTGTGTAGATGGATTCGTAATGAAATGCAGAATAAAGACGTGAAAGCGTCTTGGAGAAAGTTATGGAACAAACGCCTGAAACATCGGCCACGGCTGTACCTGCTGGTGCAGTAGAAGGGGCCAAAGATTTAGCTTCACGCGAAAGTGTAGCTCTTACTCAAGGTCGTGGTGGGATTCTTGGCATTAAGGCCGGAATGACTCAAGTTTACAACGACGCGGGTGATTCGATTGCGGTGACTGTAATCGATTTAAAGCCCACTGTTATTACCGAAGTGAAGACTAACGAAAAAAACGGATACCAAGCTATTCAGGTAGGTTTTCTTGAAAAGAAAGCCAAATCCGCGAATCGTCCAGAACAGGGCCACGCTAAGGCCGCTAATGCTTCTGGCTTCTATCATTATCAAGAATTCAGAATCCCTGCCGCCGGCAAGCTCGATGGGCTAGTTGTGGGCAAGACTCTATCTCCTGAATTTGTCAAAGTAGGCGATTTCGTCGATTTGACTGCAGTGAGTAAAGGTAAAGGGTTCCAGGGCGGTATGAAACGATATCATATGGCCGGGGGTTATAAGACTCACGGTGCATCTCTCTCTCATCGCCAGCTCGGGTCTATCGGAAATCGTGCCGATCCCGCGAAGTGTTTCAAGAACAAGAAAATGGCCGGTCAAATGGGAAATGAACAGGTGACTGTTCAGAACGTACGTGTAATACGAATTGACCTTGAAAATCAGCTTCTGCTGGTTCACGGCAGTGTACCCGGACCTAAGAGTGGAATCGTAACGATCCGCCGAACCGTTAAGAATGCAGGGTGATTGAGTATGGCAACTGTAGAGTTGATAAATCAGGAAAAGAAAAAAGTCGGAACGATTGATCTTCGTGACGATATTTTTGCTGTCGAGGTGAACATTCCCCTTGTTCATCAGGTCTTGAAGGCTCAGTTAGCGGGTCGTAGACAAGGCACTGCAAAAACGAAGACAAAGTCTGAAGTTAGAGGCGGTGGTCGTAAACCGTTTCGTCAAAAAGGGACCGGGAATGCCAGACAAGGTTCTACCCGTTCTCCACTTCATCCAGGTGGTGGTCAGAGCTTTGGTCCGCTTCCAAGATCTTATGAGCAATCTACTCCAAAAGAAATGGTTCGTGGAGCTTTGCGGTCCGCGCTTTCGGATCGGTTGAAATCCGAGCGAATGTTGGTTGTGGATGAGTTCAAATTAGCAGCTTCTAAGACAAAAGAGCTGAATCGCCTTTTGAAAGATAAACTCAAAGTCGAACAGGTTTTGATTGTTGACGATGCTAACTCAAACTTGGAGCTGTCAGGCAGAAATATTCCCCGAGTCAAGGTTCTTCGGACAGAAGGACTCAATGTTTACGATGTAATTCGAAACGATTGGCTCGTTCTTACTAAACGTGCGGTGCAGGCGATTGAAAATCGTCTGGCTCCCTGAGAGATAGGTGACGGATGCGTACAGTATTTGAGGTCGTTCGAAGACCAATTATTAGTGAAAAAAGCACGGCACTCGCAGAAGTCGGTGGACGTTATTCCTTCGAAGTAGCTTTAAAAGCAAACAAGCAGGAAATTAAAGACGCTATTCAGCGATTGTTTAATGTGAAGGTTCGCAACGTTCACACGATGGTGATGCATGGTAAGGTGAAGCGCGTTGGTCGTTTTGAAACAAAACGGACCAATTGGAAAAAAGCGATGGTCACCTTGGCCGAAGGACAGAAAATTGATTTTTTTCAGACAAAGTGAGTAGATCATGGCTATTAAATCCTTCAAACCTATAACACCGTCTCTTCGTTATAAAAATGTAGCTGATTTCTCGGTATTGACCCCGAAGAAAAAACAGCCTCGCAAACCCCGTAAGTTGACTCAGTCTTTGAGTAAGACGGGTGGTCGCAATCAATTTGGAAAAATGACTGTTCGTCACATTGGCGGCGGTCACAAGAAGAAATACCGAGTGATTGATTTCGGTCGTGATAAGAGAGAAATCGCCGCGAAAGTGGCTTCAATCGAATACGATCCAAATCGGACTGCCTACATTGCTTTGCTGAATTACGCCGATGGTGAAAAGCGCTATATTCTGGCGCCTTTGAATCTAAATGTCGGTGACGCGGTTTTGGCGAGTGATCAAGCTGATATTAAACCAGGAAATAACTTGTCGCTGTCTGCGATTCCAGTAGGTACCTTGATTCACAACATTGAAGTTGTGCCGGGACGTGGTGGAAAATTGGGCAGATCGGCCGGAAGCTTTGCACAGCTTATGGCTAAAGAAGGTGAGTATTGCCAGGTGAAAATGCCAAGCGGAGAAATTCGTTTGTTGCATGCACGTTGCAAAGCATCTATTGGTCAGTTGTCAAATACTGATCATGAAAATATTACCATTGGTAAGGCCGGTCGAAATCGTTGGTTTGGGATTCGTCCTACAAACCGAGGTGTTTCGATGAACCCAATCGATCACCCACACGGAGGGGGTGAAGGGAAGTCATCTGGGGGTGGACACCCTCGGACTCCATGGGGAGTACCAACCAAGGGTTACAAGACCCGTAACAACAAACGCACGGACGCATTTATCGTGAAACGTCGTCGGTAAGGAGAGTGAATCGTGGCCCGTTCAATTAAAAAAGGCCCTTTCTGTGATGCCCACTTAGTAAAAAAGGTGCAGACAGCACGTCAGGCGCAGGATCGTAAAGTTATCAAGACCTGGTCTCGCCGTTCGACTGTTTTGCCAGATTTTGTTGGGTTAACTTTTGCTGTTCATAATGGGAAGAAGTTTATTCCCGTTTACATTACTGAAAACATGGTCGGGCATAAAATGGGTGAGTTCGCGCAAACACGAACCTTCCATGGACATACCCCAGCCGACAAGAAGGCCGCTGATGGTGCAGGTTCTGCTGCAGCGCCAGCCGGTGGAGCTTCGGGGGCTGCAAAAGCGGCTCCGGCAGCGGCACCTAAGGCGTGAGGAGGATGAAACAAATGGAAGTGAACGCAATTGTAAGATCGGTTCGAATTACTCCCCGAAAAATGGGGCTTCTTGCTGATGAAGTTCGCGGGAAGAATATTAATGAAGCGTTGACTTATCTTCAGTTCTCGCCTCGGAAGCGGACGGCCTATGTGCTCTCAAATCTTTTGAAGAGCGCAGTGGCAAATGCTGATCAGAAGGGGACGGTAGACGTGGATACCCTATTCGTTAAGACCATTCTGGTTGGTCAGGGGACTACACTGAAGAGATTTCGTCCAAGAGCTAAAGGTTCGGCTTTTCGGATTAATAAGAAAACAAGCCATGTGAGCGTAACGCTCTCAGAGCGGTAATGAGGAAAAAATGGGTCAGAAAGTTAATCCAGTAGGATTTCGCTTAGGAATTACCCGGACTTGGGACAGCAGATGGTTTGCAAAACGCGATTATGGCCGTTTGCTTCACGAAGATATTCGTTTGCGCGAATATTTAAAAGGAAAGCTTCACGGGGCTGGTATTGCGCGAATTGAAATTGAACGCGCTGCCAACAAAGTGAAGATCAATGTTCACACCGCCCGACCAGGAATTGTGATCGGCAAAAAGGGTGCTGGTGTTGAAACACTTAAAGCTGATGTTCAGAAGCTTTCAAAGAATGAAGTGTTTTTGAATATTATCGAAGTGAAAAAGCCAGAAGCTAACGCAACTCTGATTGCGGAGAACGTTGCTGTGCAGCTCGAAAAGCGAGTAGCTTTCCGTCGCGCCATGAAAAAATGTATGACCGCTGCATTTAAGCAGGGGATCAAAGGTATTAAGATTCGCGTTTCCGGTAGATTGGGTGGAGCCGAAATTGCTCGAACTGAGTGGTACAGTGAAGACAGCGTCCCATTGCATACTTTGAGAGCGAATATCGATTACGGTACAGCCGAATCCCGCACGACTTATGGAGTGATCGGTGTGAAGGCATGGGTCTATCACGGCGAAGCGCAAACCCTAAAAAAACAGGCGGCTGCTGAAGCTAAGGTTGTCCAAGGGGCATAAGGAATAGAAAAATATGTTAGCACCCAAAAGAGTAAAATGGCGTAAGCACCAAAAAGGAAAAATGCGCGGCAAAGCCGATCGTGGCGGCACGCTATTTTTCGGTGAGTTCGGCCTACAGGCGACCGAGTGTGGTCGTATCACGTCGAAGCAAATTGAAGCTTCTCGTGTGGCCATGACTCGTTACGTGAAAAGAGGCGGAAAAATTTGGATTCGAATTTTTCCAGACAAGGCGATTACAAAAAAGGCTGCTGAAACTCGAATGGGTTCCGGAAAAGGGAACGTCGAGGAGTGGGCAGCAGTGATTAAGCCAGGTCGCGTTATATTTGAGATGGATGGGATTCCTCAGACCGAGGCGTTTGAGGCTTTGAGATTAGCGAATAATAAGCTTCCCCTTCATTGTAAACCGATTAGCAGAGCAACTGAAAAGCTGGCGATGGCCCAATTGGCCTCCGCACGCAAGGCGAAGGCAGATAAAAAAGCTGCTCGCACTGCAGCTGCCGCTCAAGCGTAAGAGATAAAGGAGATACCGTGGCAACGAAGCGAATTAGGGAGCTTAGAAATTTGTCGAAGGCAGAACTAACGACAAAGATTCGGGAATCTGAAGACCAGCTTTTTCAAACTCGAATGAAGAAAGTAACAGGGCAGTTAGAGGATACGGCAGCCCTCTGGCGTCTTCGTAAAGACCTCGCCCGAATGAAAATGCTCGTATCGCAGGAAGGGAACGCCAAGACTGGCGTTGCTCGCACCTGATCTGGGCGATGAGGTAGGATGATTATGGCTAAGATTGTAAAGCAAACAGAAACTAAAGGCCAAGCCGCTGAAAATACGGCTCCGGTGTCGGATGTTCGGAATGCCCTCGAAAAGAGGCGGACCGTCGAAGGTATGGTTGTCAGCGATAAGATGCAAAAGACTATCGTTGTTCGAGTGGATCGTCAGGTGCGACACGGACTGTACAAGAAGTACGTCGAAAAATCCCGTCGGTATAAAGCTCATGATGAAAAGAATGAAGCTCATATTGGGGATCGGGTAACATTGGTGGAATCTCGTCCGCTAAGTCGCGAGAAGCGTTGGGTGCTCCAGACAATTCTCAGACGCGCTGGCCAGGTACCAGAAGCTAACGTCTAAGGAATAAGTGGTAGGAGAATATTTATGATTCAAATGCAGACTCGATTAGACGTGGCAGATAATTCAGGCGCAAAGTCTGTCATGTGCATTAAAGTTTTAGGTGGTACCCGACGCAAGTATGCTTCACTGGGTGACGTCATTGTCGTTACGGTGAAGGACGCTGCTCCCAATGCAAAGGTAAAAAAGGGAGAGATTTTAAAGGCTGTTATTGTACGGACACGCAAAGAAGTGAACCGGAATGATGGTACTTACGTTAGGTTTGACACTAATTCAGCGGTTTTGATCAACGCGCAGAATGAACCAATTGGAACCCGTATCTTTGGGCCAGTAGCCAGAGAGTTGCGCGCAAGGGCGTTTACAAAGATTATTTCTTTGGCGCCAGAGGTTCTGTGAGGAATTTATGAATCAGGTAATGTGTCAAGGTAAACTTTCTCTCCGGAAAAACGACCAAGTGCAGGTGATTGCCGGGCGAGAAAAAGGGAAAACTGGGAAGATTTTGCACGTGGATTCCAAGAGTGGGCGAGTCACGGTCGAGAAGACCAATATGGTGAAGCGCCATACCCGCCCGACTGCTAAGAGTGCAGGTGGAATCGTCGAGCAGGAGTTGCCAATTCACTACTCGAACGTCCTATTGCTTTGTGCCAAGTGCAACAAGGGTGTTCGTCACGGAGTGAAGTTTGTGGAAAAGCAGAAAAAGACTGCTGACTCGAAAAAAGAAGTTCGTAAGGTGAAAATTCGCGTCTGTAAGCGCTGTAATGAATCTTTGGAAACAGCGTGATTCAGATAGGAGGTAGATTGTGGTAGCCGATCAAGAAAACAAAAAGGGCAGCGAAAAAGAAGGCGATGCTGCAAAAGCAAAGGCTGAAGCGAAAAAAGCTGCGGGCGACGCGGCAAGAGCTAGAGCCAAGAAAGCTAAAGAAGAGGCAGCAGCGGCTTCTGTGAAGATTGCTGCACCAGGAGAGACTAAGATTTCTCCGAGCAAAACTCCTCGCCTAGCCACGCAGTACAAGAATAAGGTCGTGCCTGCGCTGATGAAAGAGTTTCAGTTTAAGAATCCCATGGAAGTTCCAAGATTGACCAAGGTGGTAATCAACTGCGCCGTTAAGGAAGCAGTCGCGAATCCCAAGGTCTTGGATGGCACTTATGAAGAAATCATGGCGATTTCTGGCCAAAAGCCAGTATTGACTCGTGCTAGAAAAGCTATTGCTGCTTTTAAAGTGCGAAGTGGGAATGCTGTTGGCGTGATGGTTACATTGCGCCGCGCTCGAATGTATGAGTTTCTCGACCGATTGATGAACGTAGCTCTTCCTCGTGTTCGCGACTTCAAAGGCGTGAATGCGAAGGGTTTCGATGGAAGAGGGAACTTTTCCATGGGGATCCGAGAACAGATTATTTTTCCTGAAATTAACTACGACAAAGTCGATAAAGTGCGTGGAATGACAGTGACGATCACCACGACGGCAAAAAAGAATGAGCATGCTAGAGCTTTGCTGGCAGAGCTTGGAATGCCTTTCAGGAAATAAAGAAGGAGATCGAACTTGTCTAAAAAGTGTAAACTTGAAAAAATTGGAAAGACACCGAAGTTCAAAACTCGGACTCGGAACCGATGCCCGCTTTGCGGCCGTCCGCGAGCTTACATGAGAAAATTTAACATGTGCCGTTTATGCTTCAGAGGATTGGCACTAAAAGGCCAGCTCCCCGGCGTCACAAAATCAAGCTGGTAGTGTGACGAAAGGATAAAAGATTATGAGCATGACTGATCCTATTGCAGATTTGTTAACTAGAATTCGTAACGCGACGAAGGAAAAGCACGAGAAGCTGGAAGTTCCAGCTTCCAGGCTGAAGGCTAACGTTGTGCGCGTATTGAAAGAGGAAGGCTATATTAAGAACTTCCGTTTGATGCGCGAAGAAGGCCGCCCTGTCATCAAGGTATACCTAAAGTATACTGATTCAGGCTCCAGTGTGATTCAGGGAATTCGTCGTATTAGCCGACCCGGCCTACGTCGATATTCTGGGTATGAGTCCATGCCTCGTCCTCTCGGCGGAGCAGGGATTGCGATCGTGTCAACTTCTAAAGGAGTCACTACAGGACACAAGGCCCGCACTCAGCGCGTAGGCGGCGAAGTTCTGTGTGAGGTTTGGTGAGATATGTCCCGAGTAGGTAAAGTCCCTGTCAAGATTTTACAGGGTGTGAAGGTAGAAATTAAGGACGGCAAGATTAAGGTGGAAGGTCCAAAAGGCAAGCTTTCACATGAGCTTGCTCTCGGAGTTTCGGCAAAGGTGGACAACGGGGCTATTTTAGTATCCTGTGATACCAAGACTGTTGGAAATGCTTCCTCCTTGCACGGTCTAACTCGAACTCTTGTACACAATATGGTGCACGGTGTGCACACTGGTTTCACTCGCGAGCTAGATATTGTTGGCGTAGGGTACAGGGCTTCCGTTAAGGGTTCTGTGTTGAGTATGACCCTTGGGTTCTCGCATCCGGTAGATTACGAGCTACCAGCGGGGATTACTGCTAAGGTCGAGAATAACACCCACATTGTGTTGAATGGTGCGGACAAGATTTTGATTGGCATGGTGGCAGCAAAGATACGGTCATTCAAAGAGCCTGAACCTTATCAAGGTAAAGGTATTAAATATATGGATGAACATATCATCCGTAAGCAGGGTAAAGCTGCTGGTGCTAAATAAGGTGAGGATTTATGGCTACAAAAATTCGTAAGAAAACGAACCCTAAACAGGTCGTACGATTTAAGCGAAAAAAGCGCATTCGTTCGGGTGTCGAAGGGACCTCTGAGAAGCCCAGGTTTTAAAGTTCTCGGCGGCTTAGTTGCCAAGAGGGCTCTGGCGAAGAAGATTGAACAGGTTGTTTTTGATCGTAGCGGTTATTTGTATCACGGACGTATCAAGGCTTTGGCTGATGCAGCCCGCGAAGGTGGACTGAAGTTTTAATTGAGGAAAGATCAAGGAGAGTTTATGGCAGTCGGTCAGCAGATGGGGCGCCAGCAAGAAGAATCTGAATTTGAAGATAAGGTGATTCACATTAATCGCTGTGCAAAAGTGGTTAAGGGTGGTCGTCGGTTTAGTTTCGCCGCTATTGTTGTGGTTGGTGACAAAAAGGGCCAGGTAGGCGTTGGTTTAGGAAAAGCCAGCGAAGTGCCGGAAGCAATTAAAAAGGCCGGAAAGCAAGCGAAGAAGAACCTGATGAAGGTTCCTATGGATGGCAATACGATTCCTCACCAGGTCATCGGCCATTTTGGCGCTAGCCAGGTGTTGATGAAGCCAGCTCCGGAAGGAACTGGAATTATTGCTAGCTCCTCCGTTAGAGCAATTCTCGAAGTGGCTGGAATTCAGAATATTCTTACCAAATCCATTCGTCGCGACAACCCACACAATGTGGTTCGAGCGACGTTAGAAGGTCTTCGGGGATTGAGGAATATTGCAGATATCGCCAAGGGAAGAGGAAAAACTGTTGGGGAGATTCTTTAGAATCTCCGCAGAGGAGCCTCTTAAGGAGTAGGACTTTATGAAAAGTACTAAAAAGAAAACTATTACGCTGCGACTCGTGAAGGGAACTATTGCGTGTTCTCCTCAGCAACGTGCGACCATCAATGGTCTCGGTTTGAAGCGAAGAGAACAAGTAAGAACGTTGGAGAATACTCCCTCTGTTCGTGGAATGGTAAAGAAGGTCCTTCATTTAGTGGAGGTCGTGTCAGAAACTCGGTAGTTTTTTGCCAGAGCAGGAACTGCAGAGATAGAAGGCGAGAGATATTATGTTAACTTTAAATACAATTAAAGCTCAGCGTGGAGCTACTCATAAGAGAAAAAGGCTGGGACGCGGTTCTGGATCAGGCCACGGTCCTACCGCTGGTAAAGGGGATAAGGGTCAGCTGCAGCGAAGTGGCGGTAGCGTTAGACCAGGCTTTGAAGGTGGTCAGATGCCACTTTACCGTCGAATTCCAAAAAGGGGATTCA
This sequence comes from Bdellovibrio sp., assembly GCA_016185105.1. Taxonomy (GTDB): domain Bacteria; phylum Bdellovibrionota; class UBA1018; order UBA1018; family UBA1018; genus JACPOE01. The sequence goes on along the minus strand of JACPOE010000044.1, from coordinate 5,349 downwards.
CCAATTTCGCTCGCCGCGATATTGCGATCTTGAATGTTGGCGATTTGGAAAAGTTTGATTCCAAATTGGTGAAGGAGATTTCTCTCGAAACTCTTACAGCTGCCAATCTAATCAAAGGTCGTTACGACCGGTTAACTATCTTGGGAACCGGAGAGTTGAAGAAGGCTTGGTCCGTAAAAGCCCACAAGGTAAGTCCTTCTGCTGAAGAGAAAATTAAAAAAGCCGGCGGTTCAATTGAATTGCTGCCCATTCCAGGAAAAGCGAAAAAGAAGTCAGCTGAAAAATCTAAGTCTGCTCAATAGGATGCATTGAGAATTCTGAGTGGATCAACCATAGAGGAAACACCATGTCGGGCGCTGATGGTCTAGTCAAGATTCCGGAACTAAGAAAGAAGATTATCTTCACCTTGCTGATGCTCGCCGTGTATCGAATCGGCGTTCACATTCCTACTCCAGGCGTGGACAGCGGGGCTTTGCAACAAGTGTTTGCCAGCATGAAGGGGACCATTTTCGGGTGGTTCAATTTGTTCAGCGGTGGCGCGCTTGAGAAGTTCAGTATCTTCGCGCTGGGTGTCATGCCCTACATTAGTAGTTCGATTATATTTCAGTTGCTCACTGTGGTTTGGCCATACTTGCATGACCTTCAGAAGGAAGGTGAACAGGGCCGAAAGAAGATTACTCAATACACCCGCTACGGGACAGTTTTGTTGTGCCTCGTTCAGGGTTATGGGATCGCAACGGGCTTAGAACACTACTCAGATCCAGCAGTGGTTCTGCATCCGGGCCTTGGGTTTAGGCTCCTAACTACCATCACGTTAACCGCTGGTACTGTATTCCTCATGTGGCTCGGTGAACAGATCAGTGAACGAGGGATTGGCAACGGGATTTCATTAGTCATCTACGCCGGGATCGCAGCACGTATTCCGCAGGGGATCGGAGGGACGCTTAGTCTCTATCGTTCCGGTGAGCTGTCGTTTTTTAAAATTCTCTTAGTATTGGCTGTGATTGTAGGGACCTTCTTCTGTATCATTTTTGTGGAAAGGGGTGCCCGGAGAATTCCGATCCAATATGCGAAAAGGATTGTCGGGCGGAAGGTTTACGGGGGACAGAATTCGAATTTACCCCTGAAGGTAAATACTTCTGGTGTCATTCCTCCCATTTTCGCCTCTTCTTTGATTATGTTTCCGGCTACGGTCACTACGTTTTTTCCATCTGAGAAAGTTCAGCGTTTCACCTCGATGTTGCAACCAGGCGGGATGCTCTACAACATTCTCTTCGTAGGCTTGATAGTGTTTTTCTGCTTCTTTTACACAGCGGTGACCTTCAAGACAGATGATGTGGCTGACAATTTAAAGAAATATGGCGGGTTCATCCCTGGGATTCGGCCAGGACCGCCGACTGCACAATATATTGATTACGTCCTTTCAAGGATTACCTTGGGTGGGGCTGTATATATATCGGCAATCTGTGTTCTTCCGACGTTTTTTACACAGGCAATGAAGGTCCCCTTCTATTTTGGTGGGACCAGCGTCTTGATTCTGGTCGGCGTGGCCTTAGATACTGTGGCGCAAATTGAAACCCACCTTATCCAGAGAAACTATGAAGGCTTTATGAAGCATACCCGGGTCAAAGGAAGGGCTGCATATTCATGATCGTCGTACTATTAGGGCCCCCCGGATCAGGAAAAGGGACTCAAGCAAAACGCCTCTCAGCGGAATATCGTTGGCCCCAGTTGTCAACAGGTGACATGCTTAGGTCCGCGATCGCTAAAGGGAGCCAAGTAGGGATTGAAGCCAAAGCAGTAATGGACCAAGGTAGGCTTGTTCCAGACGAGGTAGTGATTCGCTTAATTGCTGAACGCTCTCAGGACAGTGACTGCAAGGGTGGTTTCATCTTGGACGGTTTTCCTAGGAATGAGTCGCAGGCCGCTGCGCTGGATACAATGCTAGGCAAGCAAGGCAGACAAGTGGATTGCGCCGTGCTCTTTGATATTTCGGATCAAGATTTGGTTAGCCGGCTATCAGGTCGGAGGACCTGTGTGAAGTGTGGGGCAATGTACCACCTTGAGTTTGCTAAACCAAAACAGTTAAATACGTGCGACAGTTGCGGTAGTGCCCTTATTCAAAGGGACGATGATCAACCTCAAGTGATTAAGAAGCGCCTGGAAGTCTATCATCAGCAAACTGAGCCAGTGGTTGGCTACTACACTCGTCAGAGCAAGCTCAAGACAGTGGATGCGCGGGAAGAAACAGACCGTGTTGCAGCGGCAGTACATAGAGCTTTGAAGTAAGGTTGGATAGGTAGTAGTTATGGTAACCCTGAAGTCTGAAAGAGAGCTAAACCAAATGCGCAAAGCTGGCGCAGCAGTAGCTCAGATTTTGGGGGAAATGGTTAAGCTGGTTCAACCTGGTATATCAACTGGAGAGATTGATCGATTTGCGGAGTCTCGGTGCAAGGATCTTGGTGTTTTGCCCGCTTTCAAAGGCTATCATGGGTTCCCTGCTACTGTTTGCATCTCCGTAAATGACGAGGTAGTTCATGGTATTCCTTCTCCGAAACGCCTCCTGAGGGACGGCGATATAGTTGGTCTTGATTTTGGCGTGAGCTATGAGGGTTGGTTTGGGGATTCTGCCCGGACTATTCCAGTAGGAAAAATATCTAAGGCGGCGCTGGACTTGATTGATGCAACCCGTGAGAGCCTGGCTAAAGGCATTAGCGAATGCCGTGAAGGGAATACAGTTCAGGACATTGGGGCTGCTATTCAAAATTATGTTGAAGGGTTCGGCTACGGCGTGGTAAGGGAGTTCGTTGGTCACGGTATAGGCAGAGCCCTTCACGAAGACCCACAGGTTCCTAACTATGGGACTCGTGGGAAAGGGTTGTTGCTCAAAGCCGGTATGGTTTTGGCGATAGAGCCAATGATTAACGCTGGCGGCCGAGAAGTTAAGGTCCTCAGAGACGGCTGGACGGCTGTTACGGTTGATCGATCACTTTCCGCTCATTTTGAGCATACAGTGGTTATTACTCCGAATGGTCCGGAGATTTTGACGAGGTATGAGTGAGAGTAGTAGGACGGAAGAAGTCCTAGATCACTCGGATAAATGAACGGATCTAGTTTGGCAGTGAAATGCCAGATGGATTCAATGTGGCCAAGGTGACTCCGTATTACTAGGGGTCAGTTGGGTCTCAATAGTTGAAGCTCACTGGTAAATCTAGTGGGCTCGGCTAAGGATGAGTCTGATTAAGGTGAGTATTTATGAAAGTTCGAGCATCGGTTAAGAAGATTTGTGACAAGTGTAAGGTAATTCGCCGGAAAGGCGTTGTTCGAGTGATTTGCGAAAATCCTCGACACAAGCAGAGACAGGGTTAGTTTTCGCAGGAAGAATTGAAAGGAAGGTAATCAAGTGGCTCGTATCGCGGGAGTAGACCTCCCACGCAATAAGCGGATGGAAGTAGCGCTGACCTATATTTTCGGCATCGGTCGCCCGACAGCTCGTAAAGTTTTGGCAGAGGCAGAGATTGACTTGAACAAAAAGTCAGACACTTTGACTGAGGCTGAAGTCGCGAAAATTCGCGAAATCATCGACCGAACTCACCGTGTGGAAGGTGATTTGAGAAGAGAAGTAAGTCTCAATATTAAGAGGTTGGTTGATTTGAGCTGTTATCGTGGAACACGCCATCGCAAAGGATTGCCTGTTCACGGTCAGAGAACTCACTCCAACGCGCGTACGCGTAAGGGTCCAGCAGTCGCAATTGCAGGCAAGAAGTCTGTCAAGGCGATGAAGTAATTAAAGGGTAAATATGTCTGATCAAAAAGCAGAAGCAGGCAAGACTGAGAAGAAAGAAGCTACTGCCGCAGCTCCAGCAGCTGAGGGCGTAGTTAAGAAATTTAAAAAAGGGAAGAAGAACGTTTCCTCTGGAAGTGTTTATATTCTTTCTTCGTTTAATAATACGATTGTAACCGTAACGGATTCGATGGGGAATGCCATTTGTTGGTCCAGTGCGGGTGGTAAGGGATTCCGTGGCTCACGGAAGAACACCCCTTTTGCTGCGCAGGTAGCAGCGGAAGATGCAGCTCGTAAGGCCGTAGAAAATGGAATGCGTAATGTTCAAGTTTTTGTCAGTGGTCCAGGTGCAGGACGTGAGTCTGCACTGAGAGCATTGGCGTCAGCAGGTTTGCGTGTCAACTTCATTGAAGATGTGACCCCAATTCCTCATAATGGTTGCCGCCCACCGAAGCGGAGAAGGGTCTAAGTCATGGCTCGTTGTAATGGTCCAGTTTGCAGGCTCTGTCGCCGCGAAAATCAGAAATTGTTTCTCAAAGGCGATCGTTGTTATACCGATAAGTGTGGATTTGAGCGTAGAGGCTATCCGCCCGGTCAGCACGGTCAAGGTCGAATCAAGTTTTCGGAATACGGCCTTCAGCTAAGAGAGAAGCAGAAGATTAAGAGAATTTACGGTTTGCTAGAAACCCAATTCAGAAACCTGTTTGAAAAAGCAGAGCGGATGAAGGGTGTTACCGGATCTAACCTTTTGTCGATGCTAGAGCGTCGATTGGATAACGTGGCTTATCGCTCGGGATTTGCAAATTCCCGTTCGGAAGCGCGTCACCTTGTACGTCACGGACACTTTGCAGTTAACGGGAAGAAAGTTAATATTCCTTCCTACTTGATTGAAAAGGGAGACGTGTTGGAAGTTCGTGAAAAAAGCAAAACCGTTGCGCGAATTGGTGGCGCTCTGGAAGCTGTAAAGCGGCGCGAAATTCCGCAGTGGTTAGAATTGGATTCCACAGCGATGAAATCACGGATTCGGGATTTGCCTGGTCGCGATGATGTCACCGCTCCAATGGAAGAGCGTTTGGTTGTTGAGTTGTACTCTAAGTAGTAGATTTTGAACTTGTAACTTGAATACTCCCCGCATGGCTGAGTCTTGGCTGAGGCAAGCAAGCGAGGGGATGACAGGAGAATGAAATGTTGGAAAAAAATTGGCGCGATCTCATTAAGCCCAAGGGCTTAGACGTTGATAAGGAAACTCTGAGCGGGGTTTACGGGAAGTTTATTGCTAAGCCCCTTGAGCGAGGCTTCGGCTTAACTCTCGGAAATTCTTTGAGACGGGTGCTTTTGTCTTCATTGCAGGGTGCTGCAATTACCTCTGTTAAAGTTGACGGTGTTGTTCATGAGTTCACACCCATTCCAGATGTGAAAGAAGACGTTGCCGAAATTATCTTGAACTTGAAAGAAGTTCGCTTCCGTTTGCATGGTGTAGAAACTGCTACGGTTGTTATTGATAAAGCTGGCCCATGTGAAGTACGGGCCTCCGACATTATTGTTAGTGAACAAGTTCAGGTTTT
>JACPOE010000030.1 GCA_016185105.1 Bdellovibrio sp. | reverse complement strand
ACTTTGTCTCCTTCCATCTGTCCTGGCAGATCCCGATAGATTTTGTTTAAGGTTTCTCGAGTCTTCACCGTTTTTTCCATCAGGATTTTTAGTCTGTCTTCCGAAGGCAACACCTCCCTACTCGTTTTCGGCAGGTCACAAACAAGTAGTGTGATATCGATTCGATCTATAATGGGTCCAGAGAGTCTCGAAATATAAGCATCTCGAACTGCCGGTCTACACCTGCACCGTTGGAGATCCCGCAGCGCATGAAGCGATCCCTTCGGAAACTGAGTGGGTACCCCTCCGCATGGGCAGAGGTTTCCGTTTGCCAAGAGCTGAAATTTTGCCGGAAACTCAAAAGTTCCTTTCACTCGATTCACAGTGACCCATCCCCGCTCAAGCGGTTCTCGCAGGACCTCCCGAGAATCGCGAGACCATTCCGGAAGCTCATCTGCTAGCAGAAGGCCTCCATGAGCCAACGAGAATTCGCCCGGAAAAATTCCCAGACCTGTCACTCCGCCCGTTAGGGCTTGTACCCGAGTTTGAGCACCCACGCGGCGGATTTCGGTCCAGGAGTCTCGATTTTCGCCCCGGGGCCCAGGCGATCCTAGTTCTTCAATTAACTGATGAAAAAGACGGTCGCAGGGCAACATTTGAGGTTGTAGAGCAACACCCCACTCTAAGGCATGTGATTTTCCCACGCCCTTCGGACCTAAAAGAAGAACATGGTGAAACCCAGCAACTGCGCACGCAATCACTCGCTCTAATGCTGGGCTGAGAGGAAGAAGAGAGGAGCTCTGTGGTGACGGTGGCGTTCGTGTCTGGATGTGTGCAATGCTAGTCGTGTTCTGACTTTGGATAACCCCTGCTCTCGAGTTCTTCAGCGCTAACTAGAATGTCCGACATTCCACCCTTCCAAGCTGCAAAAACAGAGCGAGTCAATTGCCCTGCTGGCTTCACTCGGCCATCGAGACCCAGCTCTCCCCATGCGGCGATTCTCTTCCGACTGGGCTGCTCTTGATTTGGAGCTCCGTTTAAAACCGCAAGCGCAATGGCAAGATCAATTCCGACGCCTCGTTTTCGAATGCTTGCCGGAGACAAATTAATCACGACCTTTCTCTTTGGAAATTCAAACCCACTTGCCTCAACCGCGGAACGGACTCGTTCTTTTGCTTCGGCAACTTCTGGGCTGGGTAGACCGATGAGGTGGAATGAGGGAAGCTGAAAGAAGGTGGCGATTTCGATTTGCTGGAGGCTCGGTTGCGGTTCAGAATTTAATGGAGAAAAAATATTCATTCTTCCGATCTATTCAAGGTTCGTACCGCGATCACTCTCCTCTTTTTTAGTATTCTCCTCTGAATCTCAAACTCTTGGTCCTGAATTAATACTCACTTCCCTGTCCATAACCGGCCGCATCCACTTATAGACAATTGCTGCGGCATGATTTGTGATCTGTTCACCGAAATGCGCCCACTTTTCTTCGTTTTTTTTGGAATCCTCTTTTGCTCCGAATTAAGGGCGAGTCCAGAAAACTGCGCTTCCCTGAGTCTTACTCGGAGACTGGGAAGCGAAGCGTGTTGGGCTAAGTATCCCCTCGCCGGCGGAGATTTTATTTGCGTTCCAAAAAGGCTCTTTCATCTTTGGCTAAAATCAGACGCCCCTACGTTCTTTTGCACCCAACCGGAATTGAAATGGAAACTAAGAGCTTCTTTTGAAAACTCGACCCACGCTGGTCCAAAAGAAAAGAAGAAATGGAAGGTACAGACTATCACTCGACTCACCGAAATCCGGACTTCCATTCGTTTGATCCTAATTCGATCGATCGAAAAAATGCGAGAAAACCTGAGTTCTCAATTGGCCCCTGCTGATCGTCTAGGAATGGCCCGCTCATTGATCTTAGATGAGAAAAATCCGGACAGTCCGATTCCTCTACTCCGAATCCTAGGATTTGTTCACGTAGCTAGTGCCAGCGGAATCCACCTCTATGCTCTAGCTACCTGGATTGAAAAATGCGTCCTATTTTTTTCCAAAAAAACAGGGATTCCGCTGAGCCTAGCGATCTGGATCAACCGAGGGTTGAGTTTCGGCTTTTGTTTTTGGGTCTGGCTACTGAGTGGGGCGCGACTAGGACTGCTACGCCCCTCTTTCGTTCTTCTCATCAAAGCAGCGGCAAGAATAGGTGGGCTCGAATGGCGACGGTATTTTCCTTTACTATTTGCGCTGGTTTTAGAGGTGTTCATCTCATTTTCTGATTCTCTGAATCGCAACCCCAAAGTGACACTCGCTGGCCTGCTTTCAGAAGTTCTCTCAGGGGGCCGATGGGTTTATGCTCTAGCCATTGGCGGCGGGATGATTGGATACCAGCGAACCCGAAATTCACACCTGGGAATGGCGTTGGGGTCCTGGGTTGCGGTAGCCGTCTTTGAAGGGTTCACTGAAGGATTTGTTTCGCTTTTTACTCCCTTAGTTAGCCTAATCACCTTACCCTTCATTTGTCTTGGAGTTTACCCCACTCTTTTCTTGAGTTTCCTCACCTCTCAGACTGGGCCTATCAGCGCACAAGTTTCGCTCGTCCACAGCATCACTCTGATTCTGAATGAACTGATTCTTGGGATAGCAAAACTCTCCTTGCTTCCGGGGAACCTGTGGCTCATCAGTCAGAAAAATATTCTCATCTCGGGAATACTGACAGCGACCGTGTTGATTTTTATAAAATCTAAGGAAGTTACACGTGGGAATTACCTCTGTATTTTTTTAATTCTTGGAGCTTTCGTTTTTTTATTTAAAGTAGGTCGATCCAGGACAACAGTCCTTACACAGGGTCGAGAGCAACCGGTAGTAGCCAATCTGATTGAACAGTTGGATGTGGGACAGGGAGACGCTGCTCTCGTTCAATACTCAGGCACTAGTAGCAGCAGTCCAGAGTGGGGCTTAATAGATGCGGGTTCTTTCCGTACACTAGGTGAGACTCATTGGATTAAAATTTTCTTTGAAAGAAAAATTTCATCTCTGTCGTGGGTGGTCCTTACTCATCTAGATGAAGACCACTCAGGGGGGCTTTTGCGCCTGTTGAAATTGATTCGAGTGCAAACAGTCCTTAGCTCGTCAGCTGAACTTGAAACAGATCGAGGAAAGAGACTGAGTCAAAAGCTGAAAGAATTTGGAACGAGCCTTAAAGCCTGGAACTCAGGTGGCTTTCCTTTCCCGTTTATAGAATCAAAAGAAAGTCCACTCTCCAAAGAGCCGAATGCGCGAATGAGCGCCGTGTGGATTCCTCTCAGGAACGGGGGTTCCTACCTAAACGCTGGGGACGCTACTTCCGCGCGAGAAAAAATAATTCTACCCTGGGTTGAAGGCCGCCTCCGGAGCCACCCAGGATCTCCACGAATCCTCAAGGTGAGCCACCACGGCTCTAAAACTTCAACGGACAGCGACTTTCTGAAAAGACTTGCCCCTACTACCGCCTGGGTTTCAGCTGGACTGGGTAATTCCTACGGGCATCCCCACCCTCGCGTCCTAAAGGACTTAGCCCAGGCTGAGGTCCCAGTTTTTCGGACGGATCTACAAGGAAGACTTACGACAGCAGCCGGCCACCATCGACGACCAAGGTCTCTCCGGTTACCCAAGAAGCTTGCTCACTAAGAAAAAACTTCACAGCCCCGGCCACATCGGAAGGCTCTCCAATTCTTCCCAACGGAAGACTGGCCCCTCGTTTTGCGTAGAACTGTTCCAGCTCCGACTTACTGGTGTGATAAGTTTCGTGAAGCGGGGTCCGAACAATCCCCGGGCAAACGCAATTCACAGTGATATTGTCTTTTCCCATTTCCTTGGCCAGGGTGCGTGTCAGGTGGACCATCGCTGCCTTGGAAACGGAATAGGCCAAGGCAAAGTGATTGGGCAAAATCCCTGCAGTGGAAGAAATATTCACAATCCTGCCACCGGCCGGGTTTTTCGCCATGGCTTTCGCAAAAGCCTGAATCAAAAGAAATGGCCCTTTTACATTCACTTCCATAGCCTCATCCCAGGTACCAGCGCTCGTGTCTGAAATTCCACCTAGCGGGTAGACCCCAGCATTGTTCACCAAGCCGTAAAGACCCTTATGAGTTCCCTCAATTTTCTGAACGGTCTTTTTAATACTGGCAGGGTCCCTTAAATCGCAGGTATGTATAGAGACGCGGTCGGAAGCACCACCTAAAGACCTTGCGGCTTCTTGGAGTTTTTCGCGATTTCTTCCTAAAAGAATAATTCTATAATTTTCAGCAACTAGAAGCTTAGCGGTCTCAAATCCAATTCCACTTCCACCACCGGTTATTAGTACTGTCTTCACCTTCTGGTTCTTCTGCGTTGTCATTGCGCCCAAGACTAGCAGAAACTCAGCAATTTCAGAAAGTTGCATTTTTAAAAGAATTAATAGTATACTAATTTAGACTACTATTAAACTAACTGGTCTGTGCTATTTGATTTCACAAGGGATTCTCCCGATATTAGCCCAATAATATCAGTTAGTTAGAAAGAAGGATATGTTCGATAGGGCGTCCTCTTACGCTCTGGGTGCGGCCTTGGTGTGCACACTGGCAGTAGGCCTCTGGGCCTGTGGCCTCACTGCGCCCTCTGCCTCCAGCGCCGCGGTTGTCACAACCTGCAGTGTTCCTTCTGATCAATCAGGAACCATTTCGGGACGCTGGCCCGTTGCTCCTATGCCTATCGCTTTTCATCAGGGAGACTTTGCCTCCGAAGAAACGGCCTCAATGACCACTGCAGCCAAAACCTGGAACACTTTTTTTACGGCTTCCAAAAAACTCAATGTATTGGACACCGGCGGAGACAGCGCTAGAGAGTCTTCTGCAAACAACCCCACCCTCAGCGGAAACCTTTGTGCAGTGGGAATTATCCCAGGAAACACCTACACCGGAAATATCGTGGTTTATAAAGATACCAAATGGCCTTCAGCTTATGCTGCCAGCGCAATTGCGCTGACGAGCTTTTGCGTATTGCCGGCCAAGCCCTACCCAAAAATGTACATGGCCATTATGGAGATGAACTATCAAACTTTCTTTACAAGCGGCCAAAAACAACCTGACCTGGAGTCGATCTTCCTTCATGAAGGCGGACACGTCCTAGGTTTAAACCATAGTTGTGAAGGGTTTCAGAAAGCAGGCACTCCGAACTGCAACGATTCTAGCCTGAATGCCGATTATTCCGCTGCTGTCATGTTTCCTGTGTTTTCCTTCGATCAGTCTGGTGTCGGACAGGTAAAGAAGATATTAGGAACCAATGATCAAAGTCGAGCCAACTGCCTCTACGGAAACTAAGCCGCGCCAAATTATTGGAGGCATAGAAATCCTGTTTGAGGATCCTCATCTTATAGTTCTCGTCAAACCCGCTGGCCTGTTGAGCCAGTCTGATCACTCTGAAGAGCCCTCGCTGGTCACCCACCTGAGAACCTATCTGAAACGAAACTACGTTGGCCTGATTCACCGATTAGACCGAAATACTTCTGGAATCATGATTGTCGCCAAGCGCACCAAGTCCGCCCAGAGACTTAGCCAAAGCCTTCTTGAAGGTAAACTCAAACGGAGCTATCTGAGCTGGCTTTTAGGCGAACTTAAAGGCGCAGTACACTGGTCACATGCTCTTTTGAAGGATGAAAGAACGAATACCGTACGGGTTGTGTCCCCACAGAGTCAAAAAGGAAAGTCCGCGAAACTTTTTGCAGAGCCACTTAAAGTAGCGTTGTGGAGAAATCAGAAATTTACGCTTGCGGAGATCACTCTAGAAACAGGACGATCCCACCAAATTAGAGTTCAAGCTGCTTATGAGGGGCATCCCGTTTTAGGCGATCGCAAATACGGCCAAGCCCTTGGATTTCCTAGGACCGCGCTTCATTCTTACCGTTTAGAATTTCCACATCCGATGAGCGGTGAAACCCTGAGCTTTACGGCGGAGCTACCTGCCGACCTCAATCTTTAGAGTTCACACGTAGAATCCAGCCTTTCAAATACCGGGAACTATCGTCACCCAAAAGAGTTGGAAAAGTCTCAGGCAAGTCAATTCGCTTTAAAACCGTGAGCATTTTTTTTTGGTCTGAGCCTCTCAAGATTTCGTCTTCGTATTTTTTCCACCCAATCCCGGCGGAATTAATAGAGGTAATTAGGAAACCATTTTTTCGAATCAGCCCCAAAGCCAATTGATGCAATTTGCCTAGATCTTTAGCCGTAGAAAAGTTTCCCTTCTTGCCGCGAGAAAAAGAAGGGGGATCTAAAATGATACAATCGAAAGACTCAGGCCCCTTTTCCCGGCCCAGCCTGGGCAGCCACTCGAAGACATCACCGAAAATCGTACGGCAGCAAGATTCCACACCATTCAAGGCGCTATTCTCATTCGCCCATTCCAAAGTGGGTTTCGACAAGTCCAGCGTGGTCACACTCTTTGCTCCTCCAAGAGCAGCAGCTACGGACAAGCTGCCCGTGTAGGCGAAGGTGTTTAGCACACTAAGTCCCTTGGCATGATCGTTTAGCCATTGTCTTAACGGCTGGTGATCTAAAAATAGACCGGGGTGTCGGCTCCCTTTGAGCCGAATTAAGAATCGAGCCGGCCCTTCTTGAATGATCAATTGATCAGGCGGACTTCCAAAATAAGTGTGGGGATTCTCGGGGAGCCCTTTTTGAGGTCTGACTAAACCAACTGCAGAGGAAACGCCCTTACCCTTCAAAAACTGAATGACCTTTTCAAGAGTGTCGGGACGATAGCCAGACATTCCTCTTTGGTTTTCCCACTGGGTAATCCAGGCTGTCGCACCCACGGGGGCCTGAAAAAGATCGATTGCGATATTCCCTAGAGTTCCGCCCGAACCCTCACCGGGCCCATGAAAAACCCGCAGTGCTTGTTGCGAGGATAGAAATCCACGCTCTTCTCTCCAGCGCCACGCCGTTTCTAATTCCTTCACTTGTTCTTTCCTCTCAAATGGGTCAGCCAGTCCATAAAATCTTCGGGCAAGGGAGCCTCAAAATAGACTCCATCCGGGAGTTCCAGTTTCTGGGCATGCAAGGCCACTCGGTTGAAGGTACAGCCCTCGTGCTCGGATCTGCCACCGTATAAGGCGTCCCCTAGTATCGGATGCCCTTCTTTGGCTAAGTGAATTCGAATCTGATGCCTCCTACCTGTTAACGGAATAGCTGCACCTAAAAAAAGATCGCCAAATTTTTCCAGAGATTCAATTTGAGTCACACAGCGCTTGCCTTCAATCGGCTCATTCACCTTCACTACCGGAAACTTCAAGCTCCCAGACGCCAAGAAAATGTACCTCTTTTTGACTTTCCGATTTTCAAACCAATCGTTGGCAAGTTGGTGATCCCCAGACGTTTTTGCGAAAAGAATCACCCCACTAGTATGCAAATCCAGCCGATGAACCGTCCAGACAGGGCCATAACTCGTTTTCACCCAATCGGAGAGAACAGGGAAATCAGGGGTCGGATCGTTTTGTGACTTTCTTCCTGGAATTGTCAACCAGCCGGACGGTTTAAAGAAAACCAGCCATTGGGAGGTTTCAGCCAGGAGTTGAGGTGACAGTGCCGTTGTGTTAGCCATATTTCATCCAACATTATGTTAAGGAGTCAGTCATGAGCAAGCAGAAGTCCATGCATAAGCCCCCCCAAAGACCCAGAGGATTTCTGGGAGGTTTAATTGTCTCACTTTTGGGGCTTGGGGTTTTGTTTCTAGGCATGGCTGCTCAGGGTCCTGATCTCGATATGAAGTTTGTTCGAGAAATCCCTTCGAAACTGTCACCTGAGCGCTTAGAGTACAACATTTCCAGCACAACCCGGTGGCCGCAATGGTTCTACTCCGTCGCCAACGTGAAGGTTTTGAATCCACAGAGCCCCTCCGAGCAGGCTTACACGATTACTGAAGGGTCCCGTTTGTCTTTTCAGATGGACCCAGGAAAAGGACTTCATAAGAAATTCGAACTGATCGCCAAAGTAATTAAGTACGTCCCGGGAAAAGTACTCAGCTTGGAAGTCGAAGGAGATTCGACTCATCGCTTAAGCTCCATCTTTGAAAAAATCACCTGGACTATTCATTTGGTCCCTAATCCAAATGGCAAGGAATTAGGAACTCTTATTCGCGGAGAAGCTTCGGCAAAGACTCGGCATTGGCGTTCAAGGCTCTTGGGACGGATTGCAGAACGAGTTGTGATGAATCAGATTTTTTATCCGAATTTAATTAAATTAGCCGAACTCAGGCAACCTTTTTCGGCGGACTCGCCTCTGGAGCAGGATCGGAACTCTCTTTGGAAATAGAAAGACTGGGGAATTCCTCCAGTTTTTTCCATCCATTTATTGTAGACGTGTCACAGACCAAGACTGTAAGGGGAAGAGCCCCGTGCATCAGTGCCGTCTTTAAGAAACCCGGGCTGAATGGACCCTGAATCGTTTTCCCGTCATAAGCCCAAAGCTGGGCGTCCTGGTCTTCGGAGCCTAGAAAAATTCCGGCACTTCGAATCAGAGCTGATTTCCCAGTTCCTTCGGCCCAGCACTCGCAATCAAAATCGAGTTCCTGGGTAAAAAGGAGAGCTGCGATTTCTTCTGGCCCCAAAGGCCCCACAATTTGTGAACCGTTATTGACTGACCATCTTTTGGGCTTTTCTTCCTTGGGAGCAGTGAATACTACCGTCCGATTCTCCAAAATCTCTGCTTTTTCATTTTCAGAGGGAACGAGCTCACCAGTCACCGACTGAACCGGAACTTCCTGGCCATTCACACCTTTCGCCAAATCACGAAACCCTTTTAACAGACCGAAAGAACGAAGACCGCTCACTCGCGTCAGGGTTGCTTCTCCGACGGTCTCGCAAACAAATTCATTCTCGACCTTACTCCAAACATCATGAGAGACCAAAGCATCAGTATTGTGATCAAGGGTGAGTCGGTCAAGAGCCTCAGCACATCGGACCGTATCTCCAATGACCGAAACCGCTTTAACTTCTCCCCCCATTCGCCCCGCAAGAATAGACCCTGTCTCTACTCCAATACTTGAAAATACCGGTTTACGGCCTTCTAAGACTCTTGATTTGTTCAGATGCACTAGCCCATATCGAAAATCAAAAACAGCTCTTAACGCCTGTCGGCTATGAAAGTCCCCACCTGAGCTTTCAGGCAAAAGACCAAAAAACCCAACAAAAGAAGTACCAGATTGTTTTTCAAAAATCCCACCCCGATGGGTGATGACAGAAGAAGCGATATCAAAAAACTCATTCACCATCTCAATGCCTTCTTCCGGTGAAAGGCTTTCTAAGAGTTTTTCGGTTTGTCTCAAAGATCCATGGACCACTGTCACTACATATTTTCCTGGCGGTACATTAGTTCCCGGAGTCGATTGACTTTTGGCAAGTCCTGCGATCTCGACAATCTTCCAAATAGCCCCACCACTTTTAGATAAAATCGGCTTTACGTTAAATTTTTGTGCAATTGCGTAGCCTAGGAAGAACAGTGTGAAAAACGCAGCAGAAAGAAAGATTAAAAGCTGATTTCGCATCGACCTAAGACTTGAGGTGGCTTCGCTTTCTGAGATCGTCGCTAAAACTCCCACCGAGCCGACCCCTAACTTCTGAAACCCGCCCAACATTCGGTTGCCCTGATTGTCAGAATAGGTGGATTGCCCTGCAAAAATTTTGGACTTCTTCATTTCATCAAAAAGCTCTACCGAGTTTCCTTGCAGACCGATCCAGTTTTGATCCGCATGAACTAAGACTTTTCCAGTTTGATCTACTAAGAAACTAGAAAGCATCGAATCTTTGCTTAGAATTTTTTGAAATACATCGAGACTGATATGGGCGGCTAGGACTTGCTCAGAACCGACCGGCATAGTCAGAAGAGCAATGCCTTTTTTTCCTAAATTCTCAGACGCAATCGCTAGAATTGTTTTTCCTTGAAAAGAACTGACGACTTGCTTTTTTTCCTGTGCCTCAGCCAAATGAATCTGACGGATTAGGTCTTGGGCAAACCTGGTATACCGCGTGTTTAACATTTAACACCCAGTAGGACCGTTCTGCGTTTTGACCCAGATCGAAAACTCCAGCCTCTCGCCCCTTACTAAAAACTGCGAAATCCAAGACCTCTGCATCAAACTCGAAAGAATCCGTTGCACTATTCTTGTCAGACTGTTTTGAGGCAGTGGCCCTTTCATGTGCCCGAATGACGAGGTTGCTGAGTTTGTCAGTCGTCTCCGAAATCTGTTGCTTGAAATAATTTGCCAAGAATTGAGTGGTATCGCCGATGGCTTGCTGCACAAAAGCAGTACTATCACCCTTCATCACGTTCCAAACCAAAGCAGCTTCCAGAGTCGCAATTGCTAGGAGTGGTAATGCCAAGAACAGGCCGAAGGCTACCCCCAGCTTTGAAATCCTTTGTCTTAGAATCGTTCTCGTTAAACTCACTCTCTGCATCCTCACACCAGACCAAAGAGAGTCTGGTAGTATCCAGTTCGGAATATTTATTGAATAAGTTTATAGTTTTCGACGTTCCTTTAGATTCATGCTAATTTTCTGAAGATATGCGTCAAAATCAGAAAAATGGAATCTTTGCAGCATCTTGGGTAATAGACGTTTTAAATACAGCCCTGCCTGATCAATTTAATCAGCTTGGCACTCATGAAGCCGACAGTGTCCATTTCACAGCGATTACAACTGACTCCCGCGCAGTTACTGAAGGGTGCCTCTTTGCAGCCCTCAAGGGGCAAACCAGTGACGGACATGCCTTTATTGAAGATGCAATCCGCAAAGGTGCCGCCGGAATTTTGTACGAAAACTCCGAATTTACCCTTACTCCATCTCAGAAGAATCCACTCCTCTTCCGAGTCCCCAACACACGCGACGCTTACCGAGCCCTCGCGTTTGCATGGCGCCGAGAGTTTAAGATTCCAGTTCTAGCCGTGACTGGAAGTATGGGGAAGACTACGACTAAGGAAATGATTGCCGCTATGGTTCAAGGGAAGTTTAAAGAGTTCCTGAAAACCGAAGCTTCTCAAAACGGGTTTGACGGAATTCCAATGACGCTTCTGAAGCTTCGCCCCGAACACAAGATTGCCGTTATTGAAATTGGAATTGATGAGCCCGGCGCTATGATTCAGCATTTGGATTTGGTTGCCCCAACCCATTCTATCCTCACCGCCATAGGCCCGGAGCACTTGCTAACTCTAGGCTCCATTGAGACCGTCGCGCAAGAAGAAGGGCTTTCCCTTTCGGAAGTCTACAAAAACGGTGGCACAGCCATAGTCAACTTAGACGACCCTCATATTCATCTGGACCCCAGTCTGCTCGGGAGTGAAGGCGGTAAAGCATTTTATTTCAGCCTTCAGGAGGGGGAGACAAAGAAGAAAGCAAGTTCGGAGACAACTCTTGTCGCGACAAGGACCCATCAGACGAACTCTTTACAAGAAGAGATTCGTGTCACAGGGATTGGGCTGAATCATGCCCTTTTTCAGGTTCCCGTCGCAGGCCACCATAATGCCAGAAATTTCACAGGTGCTCTCTGCGCGGCACTCGCATTAGGACTGACCGAAAGTGAAATCCGAAATGGACTCTCCCATTTTGAAGCCCCTACCGGTAGATCGCAAGTGATGCAACTGCCGGGTGGAATTCAGGTCTTGTGCGACTACTACAATGCGAACCCACCTTCGATGGTAGCGGGCTTCCAAACCGTTCAGGAAATGCATAGAATTCGGAGCAACGCTGAAAAAACAGGGGGCAGAACCTGGATTTGCTTAGCTGACATGCGGGAATTGGGACCAGGGGAAGTAGCTTTTCATAAAGGCCTTGCTCCCGAACTTATTAAGAAGAACTTTGATTTTATTCTTCTTTTTGGCCCATTGATGAAATCCCTTCATGATGAATTGGTCTCGTTTAAATATCAGGGATTTATGAAATATTTTGATGAAAAAAAGGACCTTTCATCATATTTAACCTCTCAAGCTCGGGCCGGCGATACAATCTTAATCAAAGGATCCAGGGGCATGCGTATGGAGGAAGTCTGGAAAGCGCTGCTAGATTTTTTTAAAAAATGAGAGCAAAAATTCTTGATCCGAGTTTTGAGAATATTAGTTTTGTGGCCGATGTCTTACATCGCAGTGAAGTCGTTGGAGTACCAACCGAAACTGTTTACGGTCTAGCGGGAGATTGCCATTCTCCCCTAGCATTGGCCCGAATATTTGATTCCAAGGAAAGGCCCACCTTTGACCCGTTAATTGTTCATGTAGGAATTCAAGCAAAAGGGCTTGAGAGCCTTGAAGAAGCAGGTGTAGTCGATCCTTCGCGGGTGTCGGACAAACAGCGTGAATGGTTTAGTCGACTCACAAACAAATTCTGGCCCGGCCCCCTCACCTTGGTGCTACCCAAACACAAATACCTTCCCGAATTGGTTACAAGTGGCCTGGATACAGTCGCAGTAAGAATGCCCCGGCATCCAGTGATGCTTTCTCTATTGGCTCGTTTTGGCAAACCGTTAGCAGCACCCAGCGCGAATCGTTTTGGCCATATTAGCCCAACTCGGGCTCAGGCCGTGGAGCAAGAGCTTGGGGATCGAATTGGTTTTATCTTGGACGGTGGGGAAAGCGAAATTGGCCTGGAATCAACGATTCTCAACTTGTCAGCTCAAGATGAAATTCAAATCCTAAGATACGGAGGCATTCCTATCGAAGAGATTGCGGAATGCCTTCCTGAAGTTCGTATTGCCCACCCCCAAAAGACAACAGAAGAAGGCGGCGAAAGTTCTCCAAAAAACGCACCAGGAATGCTTTCTAAACACTATTCACCCGATACTCCCTTCTTCTTACTTCCCCGACCTTTGGATTTTTCAGGTTCCAACTTAGATCTAGTTCAAGCGTTTCGCGGGACACAGAAACTTCAAGCTGGACGCCCAATTGGCATGATTCGAATCCAGGGGGACCCCAAACAGGCAGCAGAGAGGCTTCACGAGCTCCTTCCAGATACCCCGGTTGTGGTGCGAAGCCTGAGCGAAAAGGGCGATCTAAGGGACTCACAGACGACCCGCCCTGAGGATTTGGTTAGCCCCGGTCACATTTTCCCACTCCGAGCTCAAGAAGGCGGAGTTCTAGTTAGAGCCGGGCATACAGAAGGATCTGTAGATCTTGTGACTATGGCAGGGCTCTACCCAGCTGCAGTGATTTGCGAGATTATGAATCCCGATGGGACAATGGCGCGTCTCCCTGATTTGAAAAACTTTGGTGAAAAGCATGGCATTCCTATTGTCAGCATCCAAGACGTTATTCGAGTTCGAATGGAAACTGAATGTCTTATTGAAGAAGTCGCATGTGCCAAATTACCTACCCAGTTTTCAGATTCTGAATTTGAACTCCATGCCTTTCGTAGCTTAGTAGATGGAGTCGAACATCTAGCCTTGGTCAAAGGGGATATTCAAAATCCAGCACTCGTGCGTGTCCATTCCGAGTGTTTAACTGGAGATGCATTGGGATCTTTACGCTGTGATTGCGGGGCCCAACTCCAGGCATCGATGAAACAGATTGCAAAGAGTGGCGGAGTTCTTGTTTACATGCGTCGCCACGAGGGCAGAGGTATTGGCTTAGGAAACAAAGTCCGTGCCTATGCGCTTCAGGACAGCGGAATGGACACAGTAGAAGCTAACCGGCATCTTGGATTTCAAGTCGACCTTAGACACTACGGGCTAGGGGCTCAAATTTTAAAATCTTTAGGCGTGACCCAGATTCGCCTTCTGACAAATAATCCTAAGAAAATTGTAGGACTCGATGGCTACGGTCTAAGCGTGATTGAACAGATTCCAATCGAAACAGAACTAAATATTTACAATCAAGCCTATTTAACCACAAAAAAAGAAAAACTCGGGCATACTCTTAAGTTAACTGAAGGTGTTGCAAAATGTTGAGATTTGCCGTTGTTGTCAGTCGATTTAATCAAGAAGTAACCGAGGGCCTTTTGCAAGGCGCCAAGAATTTCCTCCTCAGCAAAGAGTTGCCGCTTTTGGAGAGCGATATTTTTCGAGCTCCCGGTGCTTTTGAAATTCCACTTTTGGCTCAGACTTTAGCTAAGACCAAAAGGTATGCTGGTGTGATTTGCTTGGGATGTGTCATTAAGGGCGACACGGCTCATTTTGAATTTATTAGCCTGGGAGCAACATTGGGTATTCTCCAAAGTTCATTGGCTACGGAAGTTCCAATTACCTTCGGAGTCTTGACGACTTACACAGAAGAGCAGGCTTTATTAAGAAGTAAGAATAATACCGAAAACAAGGGGTGGGAAGCTGCAGCAGCTTGTTTCGAGGCAGTAGAAACCCTCAGACAAATTCAAAACGAAAAAAGAGGCTAGCCACGATGGGAAAAGATTCTCATTCAGGGGGAAAAGAATCCGACTCTAATCACGATCACCACCACGAACACGATCTGGACCCTACACATACGCATTCGCACGGAGCACATCCCCACCTTCACTTTGGCCATACTCACACTGAAGGTCCCCGAGCCATTACCCGAGCTATGATCATCACCCTAGTCTTTATGGCTTTCGAGTTCATTGGCGGGTGGTTCGCTAACAGTTTGGCCCTGATCTCTGACGGCGCACACATGCTTACCGATGTGGGTGCCCTTTTGTTGAGCCTTTTTGCCTTTTGGATGGCGCGGCGGCCAGTCACCCTTTCTATGAGTTTCGGATACCACCGAGCGGAGATCCTAGGGGCACTCACCAGCGGCCTACTCATCTGGGGAATTTCGGGCGTCCTGATTTATGAGGCCATCATTCGATTGCAATCACCGCCAGAAGTCAAAGGCCCAGTTGTTTTTGTAGTGGCTTCCATAGGATTGGTGGCCAATCTTGCCAGCATGTGGATGCTTCGAAATGCAAAAGAAGAAAATCTGAACACCCGTGCGGCCTACCTTCATATGCTTTCCGACTCTTTGGGCAGCGTAGGGGCGATCATTGCCGGAGCCGTCCTCTGGTTCTCGGGTTGGCAAATGATCGATCCGATCATGACGATTCTTTTTGCCATTCTGATGTTGGTGAGCTCCTGGAGCTTGGTGAAAGAGTCTCTGAACATTCTTATGGAGTCTACCCCAGCCCACTTGAACCCTAGCGCAATCAAGCGGGATCTCGAAAAAATTCAAGGGGTTGAAGAATCCCACGACCTTCACATCTGGAGCGTCTCGAGCGGGAAATACGCTTTAAGTGTACACCTGATCTCCAAAGATGCTGAAGTCTTGAACCAGGCAAATGACCTTCTTAAAGCACGTTATGGGATCGTCCACACAACAATCCAGGTCGAACACCCTGATCGATTCCAATCAGAGCGCTGTTATGATTGCGTCCCTATTGAGCTTAAGCCCTAATAGTGGTACAGAACTCTGACTTCTTGATAGCGGTTACAAAGTGGCGTCCACGTCAGTGCACCCGTAGCTCAGTTGGATAGAGTAGCTGGCTTCGAACCAGTTGGTCGGGAGTTCGAGTCTCTCCGGGTGCACCATTTTTAACCGTTAGAAGCCGCGAAGGAACCTCCCCACACCTAATGAAAAGTATGCCGCCTATACTCAACCGGCTGGGCTTCCTCCCCCTGAGAAATTTCCGTCATTTGAATCGTAGTGAAACCGTTTGGACTGTTGGGCGGAATTACCTTTTCAACCCTAAACTTTGTTTGAGGCAGGAAAAGCACTTCTCCCTCGTGCGGTTTGGCTGAATATCGAGAAACATCTCGACCCGATTTGCTGACGACTTCATAGAGATTACTTCCTCGAAACGTCAAGGCCACATCTTTTGTGTTAGCAAAACTCTGAAGCCCATTATGATAGATTTTCTCACCCTCTTTGTACGTTCTACCGTTTGAATCTTTCCTAAATACTTTTCCATTGGGCGGAATGTATTCGGGCAACTTTCTGAGGGCAAAGGTCAGCATTTGCAAATAGGGCTGGTGAATTAAGGTTTGAGCCCTATTGTTTAGGATCGCGTTGATCAAGGTATAGTATTCCCTCGTGTACATAAAAATCGCGATCCCTTCGTCTACCGAGAGGACTTCCTTTCTTTTCCGACCTGAACCAGCTTCTGTAAGCATTTTGTAGGCTTTTAGCATTTCCTTGTAGCTACAGCGCGCTTGCGGGTCTTTGTACTCTCGGATGTAAGTTTTACAAAGTTTATCGACAGACTCTTTAAAACTCCCTAGGTCCGGCGCTTCCAGCCCAAGAGGAGGCTTCGTATGGGCCGCTATCTTTCGAACCTCAGAAACCGGTCTCTCTATTTGCTCAAACGTGTCCGAAGTGGGACAGGGATTGCCTGCAAGGTTTGCAAGAGCATGGGACCCAGAAAGAAGGGTGATCAGAAGGACACTAAGCCCTGACTTCCAGAAATACGTTAGATTAGACGCCATACTGACAGTTTCAAGTAAGTTATTTTTTAAATCAAGTATTCCTCAGCGAAGGAGTTACACAAACCCTGAACCCCCGTCAAACCATCGGGTTCTTGGGGCGTTAACCCAATATCGCGGGTGCTGACTCAGCACGACGGCGTTTCACGTCTTTCTTCTTAACCCGTTGAGCTGCCCTGCATCGTCCTTCTTTCTGACACTGAATAATCCTCTCGCTTAGCCGCTTCATATCTTGAAGAGCAAACGGCATTTCTCGATCAAAGCCATGTCGTCTGCCGCCCGTCTGAGAAAAAGTGGTAAAGCGAACCGACGGCTCAATTTCTTCGCTTAAAAAAGCCCTTTCAAAAGTATCTAAGGACTTGAACCTATGTTTGTCTTTGGTTTTTAGGGCCGTGTAGAAGGAGTCACGCTGCAAGGAAGCTTTTCGGTGGGCTGCATCGAGGTTATCCCAGCATTTCACCTCAACAACTTCTACCACTCGGCCTTGCTTAAAAATCACCAGATCTAATTCGCCTTTACGATTTGGACTTCCTTTTTCCTTGTAATAGACGCGGGAAATTACGTGATAATCGGCATATGGATAAATTTCGTTCCGATAGATGTACTCTGCTGCATCCTCGCAAACGGTACCAAAGGTTCCCTCGTAGTCCGACTGGCTGTCTTTAAGAGCCTGATACAGAGTCTCCAAATCGACCGCATAGCTGCTCCGTGCAACCATCGAAGTACCAAAAAGACACACTAATCCCCAAAAGAAAAAGCCGTTCCTTCTTCCCATCCCACACCCATTTTTAATTTTAAATTTAGATCACACCACCGAATCCCAACGAAAACGCAGGCTGCTCATATAGGATTTGGAAAGCTTTAGCAAGCCTGCCTAAGAAATAGATCCAATGGAACGGGTGAGATAGCACACTATCACCTCACCCGTTCTGTTCGATTAGACCAAGACCATCCGTTAGCGGAAGGTTCTGGCCAGTTTCAAGGCTTCACTTGCATCCACTCTTCCACGACCAAAATAGTAGGAAGAGCCAATGTCTGTAGCGCTGATCTTCAAGATTTCAGCCACCTGCATAGGCTTGAGGTCAGGTCGGATAGAAAAAATCAAAGCCGCCACGCCTGCACTTAATGGGGAAGAAAAAGAAGTTCCCGAGATATAAGTGTACTTGCCATTTGGTGACGTGGTCAAAATGCTCACCCCTGGTGCGACAAAATCCACCGCTCTACCGTAATTTGAAAACGAAGCCAAATCATCATTCTGATCCGTTGCTCCGATTCTCAAAAACGATGGGTAAGCAGGTATGCTCGAAATATCCTGTCCGGAATTTCCAGCAGACATGAACAGACTGTAACCACAACGTTACTGTTGCCAACACTGATATCCCATGCCCGAGACGCATTGATCGTTCCCAGGTGCCATTCATTCCGAAGATAAGGGTCTGAAAAGCTACGAGCATGAGGAACCAAATAATCAGGCTCGGCAAACTCCACAGCGCCAGTGGCCATCAGCTTTGCGGCCAATTCCTCTTCACTCACTCTCCCTCGTCTACTGTCAACGGCCTCATACGAATAGGTTTGGGCCTTTTCCTGGCCCAGACCGTGGTCGTACCAGACTTGAAAAACTTCTCTTTGTTGTGCTTCACTTAGATTCTTTTTTAATTCAAACAAAACTCGCCCTACCCTTCGCTCACGATAGCCGCCTCCTACGGCAAGAGCGTTGGCCGATATCAAAATCCCCACCAACAAAAATACGATTTTAGTCATATAGTATTATTCTATATTGACTATTTAATTTTATAACCTCCAAAGAACAGCCACCACAGCCATTAAGCAGACTGAGGCTGATATGCTACGTCGTTTTTTTGGCTGTGTTAAAAAAACAACAAGGGGAAAACGAATTGCTCCGCTTTCCCCTTGAGTGAAAGAATAGAGTTTTATTTCTTTAAAAACATCCGGGACAAATCGGCTAGAGAATCGAGTTTGTGCCGGAAATGATTGCGAAAACCTTTTTACTCGAGATCAAGAAGACTAGGCAATGGAAGAGCAATTCCATCGTCCCGGAGCTGTCCTTCACCGATCCGACCAAAGGAATTCCTTCTGTTATTTCTCAGACTTCTAACATCAGTCTTAGCCTGCAAAATTGCTGCACTCAAATCCATGTCGTTTGAAAGCTGTGCGGCACGAACGGCTCTTTCTTCGTTGGCAGTTCCTTCCGAAACCACTTTTCCGGCTAAGAAAGATTTCTTGTCCACAGTTTGCATCAGGATTTGTTTCACCTGCGCTGGAGTTAAATTTGGATTCTTATCCAAAATTTTTCCAGCTAAGTTTGCAACAAACGGGGAAGCCTGACTCGTTCCGCTCATGGCCATGGTCCCGTCTCCAGGAATCATCGAAATAATGCCTACCCCTGGTGCCCCGATATCCACTTTGGTGATCCCGTAGTTTGAGAAAGTCGCCAACGAATCAAAGTCACGAGTAGCAGCAACGGTGATTGTGTTTTCCTGACGTAGGTTTGCAGGGAATACTGGCTCTTTATCGTTGTCAGAACCATCATTACCCGCAGCAATCACGAATAGAGTTTTGGGAGCCGAGCTAACAAAAACGGCGCCTTTTTCGATCACTAGACCCATGAAAGTGCGTCCGTACTTGATCGCTTCCTCTTCGGAGATATCCCTCTTAAGAACCATCTTGCCTACGAGTTTAGCCACCATTCTACCTTGTGCAGGACCAGTTCCGAACGAGCAGTTGGCAACCTGCATCTGCGTCACACCCACATATTTTCCTACGTTCTTCAGCATCCCCACCTGACGTTCGGCAATCATGCCCAATGCCATACCCATCATCATGTCATCGGCTGGAGAAGAAGCTGGGGTTTCCAAACCGAGTTCAAACAGTCGCATGCTCAACCACTCGGTAAGAATTTCCGAGACGCGGGCCAGCGCTTGACGAGGCTTGGTAGGAATGATCTTGGCCGCCATGACCTTGGCCTCTTCGGCAGTACGAGCGACAATCCCAGCCACATGGGTTCCATGTGCGAAATTAGCAAAGGTAGATAATTCCTTAATGAAGTTTGGATCCTTTCGTTTCTCGGCAAGCCAGGCTTTGTCTTCCGCCGTGGCTGTTCCCTGAAGAATCTTCAGTTGAATTTCAAAAAACTTGACCGTGTCTGGTGAGAAGGTCCCCAAAAGACTGTAGTCTAGAACCTGGTTATTGTTTTCTGCAAAATTCCATCCATGGGTATCATCCGTGAAGTCGTCACCGGGCAATCCGCCTGGATTAATCCAGGACTGATCCGCTATTCCGGGATGTTTGAAATCTGTACCCGAATCCACAACTCCGATGCGCGCCGCATTCGCCGCCGAAGAGGCAAGTGCTGCTGCTAAGATTGATACGGGTAGTAGTTTTGATTTTAGTTTTTTTGTTGTCATTTTTTTGAGTCCCCCACTTGGTGACTCGCGATTGTTACAAATATTGAATAAAATGCAAAATATTTTTTCCGATTTTTGAAAAAAGTATTCGATGAAAAATTTATGACTGCGTCAAAACTATATTTTTTTCCTACTTCTGAAATTAGAAACTTCGTCTTTTGAAGAGAATATTCAAATTTGACAGTAGTCGTCATTAACACAGGCAGCCATCAACTCAGAATATAATTATAATTATATTTATATTATTTAATAAAATTTCCGATAGGTACCATTGAGATGGGCCAAAAAGATAACCAAATTGTCATTGTCGACGACGAAACAGAAATTCTAGATATGCTATCTGAGGATTTTAAAGAGGCCGGCTATAAAGTCTGGTGTGCAGAGAACATATCTTCCGGTCTCGCCTTAGTTCGAAGCCTAAACCCTGCCGTGGTGATTACGGATATGCACCTTCCACTGGGTGGCGGAAAAGACCTCTTTGACGAGGTTTTAGGTTTCCCCAAGGAAATTCGACCTATTATGATTTTTATTACCGGCAATACCCTCATGCCTGTAGACATCGCTTTCGACCAGGGCGCAGAAGGCTACATCACGAAACCGTTTGTCCGGAATGACGTTATCCAATACGTAAACTGGTTAAGGGAAAAAGCTCCGGAACGTTGGAGAACTCCATCGGCCAATCTAGGCGAGCTCAACAAACCCACCATCACTTTGGAAAGAGAATTTCCAAGCCTAGAAATAGCAAAGCAGAGCAAGGGCATCGGATTAGGGCGTGGAGGAATCTTCATTCGGATGAAAGAAGACCTGCCCGAGGTCGGCTCGCTGGTGAACCTAGACATCAAGCTGGGAAGTCCTGGAAGCCGGATTCTAGGCAAAGGAATCGTACGCTGGAGACGAGACACAGACAGTGAAAACGAAACCCATCTTCCCCTCGGGGTCGGAGTCGAGTACGCAGTGCTGGACTCACACTCCATCAAATATTTAGTAGAAGAGGTGGGAACCCTGACGCTCCTGCCTTACATTCCAAAGTCCTGAAGCCTTCCTCCAAAAAATTAGAACCCAACCCCGCCGCGTCAAAAAGTCCCCTCAATTTTTACCCCACCCTTGAATTCGACGAATGCTCTGATATGGTTTCGCGATGCAGTTATCAAACTTTTTTGAAAAGTGTTGGTCTCGGTACGTAAAGCTCACTCCTGATGCCCCTAAAATTCACAAACTACTTGAGGATCGCGGCGAACGAGTCATTAACGACCACGTAGCATTCCGGACTTTTAACCTTCCGGGAATTAGTCGACTCGAGCTAGGTTCAGTATTTGAACAAATTGGATATAAAAAAGTTCCAGAAGACCTCGACTTCCCAGAAAAAAAGCTTAAGGCTAACTACTATCTGCATCCTGATCTGACTCAGCCTAAGGTCTTTATCAGCGAGCTTCTAGTCGAAAAATTTCCGAAAGACCTTCAGAGCTGGATCCATTCCATTGTAGAAGGTTCTAGACAGCTCTCCAAGCCGCCCACCCTAAATACATTTCTAGAACCTAGCTGGGATCCGATTCGACTGGAAGACTATCAAACCTTTTATCCGATGAGTGAATATGCGGCTTGGACGGCAGCATTTGGCATCCAACTCAATCATTTCACAGTCTCTTTTAATTCTTTAAAGACCTTCCAAGATCTCCAGGCCTTAAATTCTTTCCTCAAGACAAATGGCTTGGTACTGAATTCTGCTGGAGGCGAAATCAAGGGAACTCCCGAAGAACTGCTTGAACAGTCCTCGACTGAGGCCCGAAAAATTCCTTGGACCTTCTCTGGCGGAGCCTCTGATTCAATTATGGGATGCTATTACGAATTTGCTCGACGTTATCTCATTCCGGGTACACAGAACTTCTTCAACGGGTTTATCCCAAAAAGCGCCAACAAAATTTTTGAGTCTACCTATGAAAAACAAAAAAAATGA
>JACPOE010000059.1 GCA_016185105.1 Bdellovibrio sp. | reverse complement strand
AATCATCTTGTTCGAACGACTGGTGTAGAGGCTGAATGCGAGCATACAGGGAATGGCTACTCCTAGACCCATCATTGTTGCATTCATAGCTGTTGCAATTCCGGCTGACAGTAGTGCGGCTTTCTGTTGAGCATCTGCATGCCCGACGGCCTCAAACGAATGGATAAGACCTGCAATGGTACCAAGGAGTCCCAAAAGGGTAGCAACGTTTGCGATGGTGGCTAGAAATCCAGTTCTTTTTTGAATGGTTTGGCTCGCCTCGCTGGTGGCAACTTGTAAGCCGTCTTCGATCACTGTTTCAGGCAAGTGAGCACGGAGCAGAGCAGTCTTTACTACGCGCGCAACCGGCTTACTGGAATAGCGGTCGCAGTGTTCCGTAGCTTCACGGAGTTTCCCTGCCATCACAAAGTTAGTGATCGTATTGAAAAAGTCATCTGGGTTGGAAATCGGATAAGCCTGATAGAGAGCTCTGAAGCGCTCGATGATAATGGCTAGTCCGAAGCCGCCTACGATCAGAATGGGTAAAACGTGAAACAAGTTATCTTTAATAAACTCGAAGAGATTCATAAATTAGCTCCCATTTGGTGTCTTTGGTTGATAGTTCACTACAATTTGATCGGTAGCGCTCAAGCTCAGGACAAAATCGGCATTGGAGAAAATCAAATTGCTTCCTGAAACCGTGTATTCTCTCGATGCAACGCTGGATTGGCTTCCGTCTGCGTGAACAATGCTGACCAGCATGTCTTCTGTTCCGGTGGGAGCGCGAGAAAGAGTAAAAGTGCTCTTCTTTTGTATGATTTGCTGGCCGATGGCATCCAGGATGGGCGAATAGTCCGAAGAGGAAATGTCTAGAGCCAGAGAGTCACTGGAAACTAACTTGCCCAATGCGATGTAGCGATCTCCACGGTCAACTTCAGTGACTTTTCTCGCGCCCACATTGGTGTCGCTAGTATAGCGGGCGTTTTGAAGAGTTTGAATGGCGTTAGAGGTGGTCGGTGTAATTACGGAGACAAAGTAGTTGGGGTTGGTAGCACTAGCCCCATCTAGGTTCAAAAAGAAATTATCCAATTGTTGTTTTACTGTAGAAACGGAAATCAACTGGCTCTGATCAGTGCAGATGCCCAAGGTATAGGTGTAGCCATCAACGGTCTTTGATGGGCAGCTAAGGGCGGCACTTCCAAAAGTGCAGTTGTTGCCGACTGTACTGCAACAGACTCCATTTGCCCCGGTAACTGCGTTGGCTCCGTTGAGGGCAATGAGAGAATTTTGATCACAGCCGTATCCAGTGAAGGGCTTATATCCGGCAGGAGGAGTGCTAGGAAGAACGATGGATTGATCATCCTCATCAGAAACAAAGATAATTCCTCGAAGTGAATTCTGTCGGAAGAAAGCTGTGTCGGTCCCTTCGTTGTCGGCGATAAGCTGAAGCACTGAGCTAAGTCCGCGTTCGGAACCTAGCCCAGAACTTCCGGGTGAAGCATTGATCATAAAGTCTTGAATGAGTTGGTTGATCCAGGCTGAGTCGCCGGCAGTGCCGCTGGGAGGCATCGTGCTGATAATGGCTTTTCCAGACCGGACCGAATCATTTTGCAGAGTATTTACACACTGGGAGTAGGAGGTTTCGCCGCCAGAAGGATTAAGGCAATGGGAGGTTCCTGTGTCCATCGTGGAATCCTGCTAAAAGGCGAGAATAGGAAGTGGTCCAGGAAGGCGTAAGTTCGTTGTATTTGAGTCCATTATCAAATGCGCCGGTTGTGAGGTTGACCAGGTTGGTATTCCAGGTGGGATTAACAAACGTGGCCAAACGGCTGGAAATATAGCTAGAGATATACCCAATCGAGCCCGGAATCGTGCTTTGACGGTAGTTTGCGTAGGCCGAGTTCGAGATGTAGGTATCGGTCGTAATGACGGCGATCCGAATATCCCAGGTGGGTTTGAGGTATTTGTTGGCGAAGCTTTGAAATCCAGCGCGTAGTTTCTGTTGGGAAACGTCCATACTGGACGAATTATCTACGACCCAGAGAAGATCGATTTTAGTGTTCACCTTTTGGGAGTTGCTAAAAGCTTCGACTTGTTGGAGGTAGCGAAAGGATCCTGGAATTTGTCCGGTACAAGAGAGCATGAATGGGCACATGGCCAGCACAAGGAGGAGTGACAACTTCAGCTTTCTTCGACGCGCTTGCGAAAGTGAGTCGATTGAGCTCTTAATGTGCGCCGTCTTACTGAGTTGTCCTTTGCGAAACGTGTACGCCTTTGTTCGCATAAGACCCTCCTTTTTCACAATTTAAATCCGAATATCGGTCCGAGATCCAACCGCTGAAGAGAGTTTCGCCGCTGGTTTCAGCCGAAGAATTCAAGAGAGCGTGAGACTCTTTCACTTCTTTGTTTAAAGCTGTGTCTTCTTGGGTGTCGTCCGAAGTGCCATTCCAATTTTTTCTGGCATTGGCTTGCTCTGGGTTTTCTTCAAGACCTAGTGACTTCATGAAATGGTCCGTCTTTAAAACACACTTCTTCGTGCATTGGCTTTTTCCAAGACAACCGCGAGCGGTAATCGTGGCGTTGGGACCCGCTTCTGGGCCAATGATAAACTGCTCAGGATGGCCCGGGACTTTCTTAAACTTCACAACTTCGCCGTTCACTTCAATGCAAACAGACGAGGGGTTGATAGCCGAAACAAGGTTGAGCTTGGGGTTTTGAAGGATGATCAGGTTGGAATGTTTTAGGCAGGCTTCACCATCCGAGTGAGAAGCAATAGCTCTGTGCTTGAAAGTGATTTCAAAACAACCCTCTTTTTGACCGACTGCCACCTGGACAGGTTGAGAGGTGGGAACAGCACCACCACGAGGGGTGGTGCTGTTGTGGGTGATGGGTGGGGTAGGTGTTTGGTCCAGGGGTGTGACTTGCGGTTGGCTTGCAACCGAGGTTGGTGGGGTTTGTTGCAGGGTGGGTTGTGTCAAAGAAACTGACTCGGAGGCCTTGGGTGGAGCATCGGCATTGGCAGGTGAGGTTGCTGAGATCGGCTCGACTTGGAGAGGGAGGCTTGCTCCGGAATTCCGGGTTGTGTTCGAGGCCCACCAAATCATCCCTAAGCAGAAGGGGCTCAGTGCTAGTGCGGTTAGGATTATTTTTCTTCTGGTGTCCATGATTTCAGCTCCAAAAAGTTAACTGACAATAACAATGTTAGTAATTCTTAAAAATTAACGCAACGCAAAAATAGGAGCTGTTTGAAGTTTAAATTTATTAAATTGAAAAAAGGCGCGGAGGCGCCTTAAAGAAAAGATGGGAGAAAAGTAGCTAAATTATCGTAGTTGATTAGACTCGGATTTAGTTTAGTTTGGGTAACGGAGATAATAGATGTCGGGAAGATTTCGGCAGTGCTCTTCCAGGTCTAGGCCGTAGCCCACAAGAAATTGATCGTCTATCGTTTTTCCAACGTACTTAACTGGTACATCAACCACTCTTTTTGCAACCTTGTCTAATAAGGTCACAATTTCAACTGATGCGGGACCAGCTGATTTAAGACGTTCAAAAAGGAACTTCAATGTTCGGCCGCTATCAATAATTTCTTCGACGATCAAAACATGCTTGTCTCGAATGTCGGCCTGAATATCCTTAATGATCGTGACAGTTCCGCTCGAAGTCCTAGCTTTGCCGTAGCTCGAAAGTCTGACGAACTCGACCTCTGCATCCACCTTTAGATGTCGTATCAAATCAGAAATGAATAGAATGGCACCCTTCAGAATTCCCACCAAAATCACATCTTTACCCTGATAGTCAGCATTGATTCGGTTGGCGAGTGACTGAACAGCCGCATCGATTTCATATCTGTTGAGGTACTTTGTAAAATTCTTTTCGTCGAGCATCTGTGTTGCATCTCCAGGTTAGAAGTCCTTGGATTCTGCCGTGCTTATCCAAGTTTTGCAACCGCTATCCCGATTGAATTCAAACGGGTACGGGTCTAGGTTCTTGTTTCGGGGGTTGCCTGATTTGCCGCAGAACCGGGTTGAGCTTCCGTTTTTTGCGCTTCGTCGGGGAGTTTTCGAAATTTCGCTTCCTCAACGCCAGAAATCGCATCTTTGAAGTTGCGAATTGCCTTGCCTAATGTATTGCCTAGCTCAGGAAGGCGCCGGGGCCCAAAAATGAGAAGAACAATACCTAAGATTAATAGATGCTCCCCAGAAATTCCAAACATAGCGAATGTATACATGGCTGTTTTTTCAGTGTCAATTGGCGTTCTAGGGAGGGTAGTTCTGGGCCTTGGGCTTTTAGGAGCGGCGGAGCAAGACGGCCATGCCGACGAGCTTCGACCTAAGGGGACTAATGCCTACCAGATGGTAACAGGGGATGATTCGGAGGACGACCGGCATCGTTGGGACAAGCTTTTTAGCACCAATAACTATGTTTATGGTAAGGAGCCGGCGCGTTTTCTCCGCGAAAATATTCATTTTTTTTCTCAAGGAGGTAGAGCCTTAGACCTAGCGATGGGGGAAGGTCGGAACGCCGTTTTCCTAGCTGAGCGTGGTTTTAATGTGGATGGCGTTGATATTTCTGAGGTTGCCATCCGCAAAGCAAAAAGGCTGGCCAAGGAAAAGGGAGTCTTAGTAACGCCAATATTAGCCGACCTCAATACCTATGTTATTCGTTCCAATACCTATGACGTCATCCTGAATTTTGATTTTTTGCAGCCAGCGTTGATTCCACAAATCAAAAAAGGTCTTAAAAAAGGGGGGCTGGTTGCCTACGAAAATTATACAGTCGAGCAGTTGATGAACTCGTATGGGTACCCGGTGCGTCGGGACCTCCTGTTAAAAAAGGGAGAACTTAAAGCCCTCTTCAAAGATTTTCAAATTCTAGTTTACCGGGAATATAACGATGGGAAAGAGGCTAAAGCTACCCTGATTGCGCGAAAGACTCGTTAGAATAAGGTGCCATTGACCCACATGCCAATTGAGGCAGATTCCAGAAAGGTAGCTTGTTTGCCCGTCACTGCATCGATTCGTTGAGCTGCAATCGGATACGCTGTGACATAAGGATAAATGGTGACTTGTTCGTTAAACTGGTAAGTCACCCCAAGCGAGACCGGAACCGCGGAAAGACGCCACGCAGGGTCGTCCCCGTTGGTGATTAGGCTGGCGTCCAAAGGATTCCAGGAAGAAATGACATATTTGCGGTAATCGAGAATAGTCCCCAAGGTAAGCTTGCTTTTGCTTCCAACTTTGTAATTGATGGTCGGGCTAAGGGATAAAATCAGCTCGGGCTTATTTCCCGGTAGAAATCCAGCATAGCTCAATTGGGGTTCGGCTACAGATCGATCTGCGTAAAGGAAGAACCGGGGAGTAACTACGCTAAAGATCGACCATGGACTATTCCTAGGTTCATATTTAAAGCTGGCAAACATTCCGGGGTTGAAAATAACTTTCCGTTGTTTGACCTGATAGCCGGACAGCGGAGTCGGAAAAAAGTAGGGGAACTCGGTATTTATAGCTCCAGACAAACTCCAGTCATCCCCGTTCAATAGTTTTCCAGAGATTCCAATTCGGGGAGTTTCCCATCTAAAATTGTGAAAGTTTGGATTGTCAGTTCCATTGTTTAGAATCAGATAGAACCGCGCCTGTAGATCTAAGGCAAACTTATGGGAAAATTTCCACCGGAATGAAACATTGTTTTGAAAATTAATGCCGTCGTTGGAGGGTTTTCCTAAATTATTAGGACAGTAACTGTAGGTGTCCGTCAAAAACCCAGGCCCATTGAAAAAAGAAAAATAGGTAATTCCAAAGACATCTGAAAGCTTGGGAGCTTCGGTATCCTGAGATGATAGCGAACCCTGCGCAGTTGTTGCCCAGAACGCAAGCAGACAAAGAAAGGTGAAGTTTTTCATCTTTTTCACGGCGCCATTGTTTAACACAATTTAATGGAACTGGCGCGATAATTCCCTACTGTTTAAATATGTTTCTTGTGATCGGTTTAGTTCTTTAAAAACAAAGGGTTATAAAATTGTAAATAGTACCTATAGACCATCGGTTCTTGAATTTTGACTTGATGCATAAACGAATTTTTCTTGAACTCACTCAGTTTTAAATCTACATACCTTGCTCGTTGAGGGGAACAAGCTCTATCGAGCAACACTAAGGGGGGGACATCATGAGACTTAAGTCTATCGCGTCAGGGGCTATATTTTCTATATTGAGTGTGGCGGTAACCGCTATGGCTGCACAAGACCCGGCGCAGGTTTACCAAGAGGCGCTAGCGGATTACAATCAGCGCAGTGCGACAAATCTTGCTTCAATTGACCGGGCTATCGCAAATTTAGCAAAGGTTGAAAATACTGCGGCAGATGCAAACTTAAATTACGATATTTTGGTTCTTGAATCGCGCGCTTTGTATTGGAAAGGGACACACCTTAAGGATCAGGAACAAGTGAAGGAAGTTCACCTCCAAGGTCAGGGGAAAGCAGACGCGGCAGCAAAACTAAAACCAACCTATGCTGACGCACATTATTATGCGGGGATCAACTTGGCACGATGGGGTGAAGCGAATGGGATCCTTCCATCCCTGTCTAAACTGGGTGCCCTAAAAAACTATATGGCCCTAGCTTCTAAACAAACGACGCGTTCGGGAGCCGAGGGCGGAACTGTCGATGGCTATGGGCCCTCTCGCGTTTTAGGTCGCATATTTTATAAACTGCCGGTGGTTTTTGGTGGCTCAAGAAAGAAATCCTTGGAGCATCTTAAAACGGCTTTCGATAACGCAAAGGACCTAGCGTTGAATGTAGTTTATTATGCAGAAACTCTTTCCAAGGGCAGTGATGCTGAAAAAGCCGAAGCGATTAAGATCTTGGACGAGCTATTAGCCAACAATCCAGAAACCTATAACAAAGACCGGATTCCAGAAAATTTAGAAGAGTTTAAAGAAGGTCAAAAACTTCGTGATCAACTCTAGTTCGGCTTCCTGAGGATCGGGCCGAGGTTCTTTCCGAACCTTGGCCCTCACTCGCTTTTTGCCTGCTTTCTTTGGATTTTCTTCGTTTTCCAATCGTGTTCAGAGCAAATGTCACCTGATTAGAATTAGCTTGGAAGGGGTTGGAGAATTCCAGGTATTCAAGAGTTTCAATTTTAGGGGGATGAAATGCTGTTTCAAAAGTCTACTCTGGAAAGAAGGAAGTTTTCCGGTTTTAGCTTGAAAAAAGGAATGGGAATTTTGGGAAGTATATTGGTCTTACAGTGTGTAGATGCCGTGGCTTTAGATCTTACTGCACCATTTTTCCTAGAAACGGCGCGGACTCTTCCAAAAGGGGTGAGAAATCCCCGCTTCGTCAATGTCTTTATGTCTATTGATTCTAAATTCAGTGACATCGGGAATGCCCAACCTCTGGCTAATCCGATTGATCGGTCGGTTCGGTGGTCTGATGTCATCGATATGGAAAAGGACTCCATCAAGAAGCTGGCCATTTCCGCACTTCTTCAAGCTAACCAAATTGATTCCCAGGGAGGGCCGGGAAAAACAACCGGTCAGGTCTACTCGGTCTTTAACGTTAAAGTTCCGGCTCTGGCCATCGGACTATCCGATCGATTCACCGTCGGCGTTGGAATTCCGATTGTGAAGATCGATGTGAGCGCAGACACAGGATTTCAAAAGAACCCAGACGGCCAAAAGTTTGCGGAGAGACTTTGTGCAGCAAGTCCTGTGGAGTGCACTACTGCCGCCGCACGTTTTAATAACGCGGTTAACGATAAGCTAACCAACTACGGATACGCGCCTGTAGCATCTTCGTCTTCCACTCACATCGGAGATGTTCAAATCATAGGAAAGTACTCTCTTTACCAAGATGAAGTGCAAGGGTTTGCCCTTAAGTCTACTTTTGTGCTGCCTACGGGTAGAGTCTCTGATGTGAACGCTGCGGTAGACTTGCCGACTGGGGACGGTCGTTTTCAGGTCGGTGGAGTTGCCACTTACGATCGTGTTTTTGCCAGCGATTATCGTTGGAATACCTATGGTGGAATTCAGGCACTCATGCCCTTTTCCCAGGAAAGAAGGGTTCCAGTTGAACTGGGGAATCCCGTCTCTAATGAAAAGGAAACTTTGACTCGAAACTTGGCTGGTTTGATTACGGCGGGAACTTCCATCGTTAGAAAGCTCGGTCCTACCGGCGTGAGTATCGGCGCTGGTTACAATCTTCAATACATGACTGGCGCATCCTATTCGGGTGGCACCCAATATGCACCTCAGCGCTACGGGTATCTTGAGGCCTTGACTCCTGCCCAGACGCTCCACAGTGCTACTGTCGTTGCTGGCTTTTCTACGGTCGAATGGTTTCAGCAAAAGAAGTTTATTTATCCCTTCCAGGCGAATTTGATTTTTAGTCATCCTTTTAGCGGTAGAAACGCACCGAATAATGACGTTGTTGCCGGAGAACTCGTTTTATTTTTCTAAATTTTGGAGGTTTTGTGCAGAATCATTTTCTTCTTTCTGAGCGAAAGATGGCACTACTGAAGCTAAAAACCGTGGGTGGGCTCGCGTTACTAGCTTGTGTGGGCGCTGCTGGATCGGGTTGCTCAGTGAGTCCGGCGGTTGCGCCAAGAAGTAACATTGGAGTACCAGCCCTGGCGAAGTTTCCAGCTAAATCCGTCCGGCTAACCCGCGCAGATCTTTTTTTGTGGCCTAAAAATATCACGGCTGGAAGGATGGCCCGGGTATTAAAGTTGGGCGATCAAATGGATGATTTGGAAACTAAATCAGGACCACTCCTCGATCGGATTCAGGCGCTCAATGATGAAATTCAGCCCCTTCTGGATCAGGTGGATGCGAAAGCCTCTCAGCTTGAAGAGGTTGATGGTTCCATCCAGGTGAAGCAGGAAGAGTTAAAGAATGCTACCGACCCGGAAAAAGAGGATATTCAAAAGGCGATCGAGCAGTTGAAAAAGCAAAAGGAGAATCTAGAAGCTGATTTAGCTGCTCTCAAAACTGACGAAAAATATCGAAAGAAGGTAGCGCTAGAGGAAGAACAGAAAAAAGGGCAGGCCTTGCTCAGTCAGAGTGTAGACGAGCTCAAGGGTCTTGTGAGTTTTTTTGACCCTCCCCCAGAATATTTTAACTTCCAGTTCAAACCTGACGGAACCTTCATGATTCTCATTTCAAAATGGATTTTAGATCAAACGGAAGGTCCTAGAGACTTTTCGTCCAAAGCTACCTCAGACTCTCCCGCAACCATTTCAGATATCTCGTACACAGAAGTGGGTGGGCGAGTTCGTTTTTCCGTTCAGGTTTTCGATCTGAAGGATCCATCGCGGCTCACCGCTATTTTCAAGTTTGATGTGGCTAGGGTGAATTCCGAGCGGAAAGATGGAAAGACCTATTTCACAGGTGAGATGACGAAGAATATCCCTTTGGGCAATGGCCAGTTCGAGGTGATTCGGGGAATCGCAAAATTTGTTGACAAGAATAACTAAACACAGTTGACTCACCCCCTGGTGAGCTATGAATATTCCCGAAAAATTGGACGGAACAGAGCCGGTCTACCCTGGTTTTTGGAAGAGGGTGATTGCCGATCTGATTGACAGTTCGATTGTAGATCTTGCGTCAGTTCTAATGACTTTTATTTTCTTGGGGGCTTGGTACTGGGTGGGTGTTTTGCTGCGGCTAGAATCCGTGCAACCAGAGGCGAGAGACTTTTTTTTCAGAGAAGCGCAATCGACTCTGATTCTCTTGGTTTTAGTTCTTTCTCGTGGAATTTTTGCCCTGCTCTATTATTCACTAGGGCACTATCGATACGGAACTACATTTGGAAAAATAATATTTCATATCTATGTAGTTTCAACAGAAGGAATGCAACCGCTCACACTTCGTCAAGCCTACCTTCGGACGTTGCACTATATTACCTCTTATCTTACTTTTTACGTCGGCTTTCTTATGGTGATTTTTCATCCACAGAAGAGAGCTCTTCACGATCTCTTGGCAAATACCGTTTCGATTGTTAGGCGGAAAGCATGACTTTGATCTCTAGGTTCCCAAAGGGCCTTTTAGCAGCGCTAACCTTTCTTATCATTGAAGGAACAGTTTGCGCCGCCGAGAGCCCAAAAGTTCTTACGGCAGCCTGGTCAAGTGGGAGTCCTGCTGGATTTTCTGGCGAATGGGGATTTAGCAGATTGTTCGGGGTGGGGGATGAGCCCAGATTTTTTTTGGGCCCAAGATTTGCCATGCTTTATAATTCTCAGGGGAATTACGACTTCTTTTTTCCAGTCGGCGTACAGGGCGAGATTTGGGCGGTTAACGCTGTGGGAATGGGGTTACGCGCAGAGGTCGTTATTCCTTATTTTGTTGGTCAGCTTCCTTTAAGTTTCCGTGTAACGCCGATGGTGACAGCACGCTTTCTCCATTTAGGAGAGGCGGGAGCGTTGGGGTTTCATTTTGCGGTACCCTATGACTCCCAGAAGAAATGGTATGTTCAGCTGGGCTTAACCCTTCAGCTCGACGGAGTTTCAAATACAGGATCGAGTCCATGAAGCACGAGAAAACTCATTCATTAGTCGGTATGCGCGAAATTCACCCCGATCACCGGGTTTTTGGCGGAAAAAATGGGATTCATTTTATTCGAGTAAAGGGCGACTTGAGTGAAAGAGCGATTGCCCACGCGCGTCTCTTACGGAAAGAGCTTCATCAGGGAGCTATTCCTGCTCTTATAAAAAAGAATGAGTGGTTGATTCGCACTGGACCGGGCCTGGTTAAGTATGCTCCGGTTCAAGATGCGATCGTTGCGTTTTATACCAGGGTTGTAATTCCTCTTCTGGACCGCCAAAGCCCCGCCCATGTGAAGGCTGCCCTGAAGAAAATTTCTGAAGAATCAGGGATTCCTTATAAAGATATGCGCGAGACCCTGTTTCAAGCAGATGGGTTAATGGTCCTGGTGAAACTCTCACTTTCGAAACACTTTCTCTCAGAGTGGATTCCTGGTGGATTTCCCGCCTGCACAAGTGGGGTGGCGCTAAAATCAGCAACCCAGGGAGGAAAGCTACTGGCTTGCCGAAATTTCGACTACCTGATCGTCGGACCCTGGGAAAGGTTCCCGACAGTTGTTTTTAATGAGCCGACTGAATCCGGTTCGATTCCTTTTGTCAGCTTGACCTCGGCGGGGGTGCAGTCGGGCGGGGTGACCTCGATCAACCATGAGGGGATTACTCTTTTTGCGCATGCTCATTTTGCTAACCGGGTGTCCCTCAGAGGGCAGTCTGTCGTGAGCATCGGTGACGAAGTGATTACCCACTCCAAGACTCTAGGGCAGGCCATTGATATTTTTAAAAAGAAAAGTCCCTGTGCCAATTGGGCTTTCGTGGTGAGCAGCGGAAAGGAAAATCAGGCGGCTGTGGTTGAGGTTTCTCCTGGTAAAGTTAGAGTTCGTGAACCTCAGAATGAGATCTTG
This sequence comes from Bdellovibrio sp., assembly GCA_016185105.1. GTDB lineage: Bacteria > Bdellovibrionota > UBA1018 > UBA1018 > UBA1018 > JACPOE01. The sequence continues at coordinate 11,628 of JACPOE010000059.1, read as the reverse complement.
GCGCACAGCAATTTTTTTCACGATCCCGAGCTACATCGTGCTGAGAGCCTCCTTTGCGGAAGTTATTGCGAGGACCTTGAGGCTCGTTACGGGCGAATGAAACAGGTGCTCCATGAAAATTTGGGAAAACTAACACCACAGATTCTTGCGAAGACTTTGTCTGAACACCGCGATTTCTTTAGCGGCCAGGAAAGGGTGTTTGGCAATACCGTGAGCGTGGTTACGACCGTGAAATCCGCTGTTTTTGAGCCTGAAAGTCTTCGCTTTTGGATGGCTCATCGGTCGGAGTCGCCCGTGGGTTTGGGCGGCTACTTAAAAGTCGACATGGATCGTTTTTGGAAACAGGATGCCGAGACTCTGGAGGATTCAACTGAAATCCTGCCAGGATATCAGTCTGAGGCACCGGGATTTACTGAAGGGGTTCGTCATTACAGGGAAGCTTACCGTTCTTATCATATGGATTGTGATCAACCTGACTTTAAGGAAAAGACCCTTGAGAACGTAAAAAAAGCGATTGAGGCTTATCCCTCGGATGGGCATCTGTGGTTGCAGGCAGGGTATTTAGCTTTTAAATTGAAGAAATTTACCGAAGCCGAGGGCTTTTTTGCAGGGACTTTGAACCACCATTTCTCTCCCCATGTTGCTCAGGTTCGAGATCTTTATCTGGCCCGGTGTTTTGATCTTCGTGGGGCTAGAAAAATGGCCTTGGAGCTTTATCAGTCTCACCCCAGGATTCAGGAGCCGAAGTTGCGAAGAGCCTTTAAAAAGGGACTTAAGCGTCCCTATCGTGCGGCTGAGGTAGAAAAAATAGTTCTCGATATGCAATTTCCTGACACGTTCCAATACTGATTTGCTGCAACTATTTGTCAGCTTTGGCTGGTTTTTGACCGACCAAGTAAGTGACACTTGTTTCAAGCGGCACTTCAACACTATGGAGCGCGCCAGCAGGAAAGTAGATTCGATCACCGTCCTTCAGTTTATAAATTTCATCACCGGACTCAAAGTGCATTTCGCCCTTAAGGATCCAAAGACACTCATCACAGCCATGACGGTGTTTGCGGTAATGAGCGCCAGGCACATCATACCAACAAAAAGACTCGTAGCCTTCTCGATGGAGGATAGCTTCTGCTTCCTCCTGTGTCACAGGTGATCCTGTCTTCCAGCGTTCGATTCTTAAATTGCTCTTGATTTCAAAGGTTTTTGTTTTTGTCATTCGGGTCGACCAGGTTGGCTGTTATTTTTCTAAATTCAGTTTATAATATCATCTTGAATAAAGCATCTCAGTAGACTTTTTTCTTGGAGTTGTTTTGATCGATTTCGTTAAGGGGGATTTCCATGGGGGTCTATACTCGATTTAAGAAAAGTCCGGATGGTATTCGGCAGCTCGTTGAACTCATTGAATCAACACCTCTCTCCCGCCGGCAAAAAATGATTGATGTCGGAATGCAGGAGGATCCTGGTTATACACAGAAAGCTCTTAGTTATGTTCTTGTTTTTGAGGACGTATTGAAGCTCCCCGATATGGAGCTCGCCGAGGTTCTGGCATCAATCCCAGGGAGATTCGCTGGCTTCGCGATTTGGAGCCAGGCTGAAGATGTGAAAAATCACTTTCTATCGAAGGCTCCCTTAAAAGCAGTCGGGGAGATCCGTGAAGTATTCGAGATTAAGAATGTTACTCCGGGCCAAATCGGCGGGGCACAAATGAAACTGATTGAAGCTACTCGCAAGCTTGAAAAGCGAGGTCTAGTCAAGACTAAGCGAATTGAAACTTAGTCTGTTTGCTTCAAACAAACCGGTTCTATAGTTCTAGAATTCCTGCTTGGAATCCATTACCAAAAAATGGTTTTCGTTTTTAGTTTGAATATGGTCGGGGCGGCGGGATTCGAACCCACGACCCCTTGCTCCCAAAGCAAGTGCGCTAGCCAGGCTGCGCTACGCCCCGACGTGATTAGGGGATGCAAGATAAGCCAAGAAGGGGCTGTGAGTCAAATGCCAAAGAAGGTTGGCGCTAAATTGATTGAAGATCGGGCTGGTCCTGAGTAAGGTCAGCCTATGCAGAAATTCAAGTTCGATCGGGAAAAGTATTTGAATATCTTTCGGACGCAGGGGGTTGGGGTCGCTCTGACGGCCTTGCAAAAGGATACTGAACGCTGGGAATACGAAGCCTTCGAAGGCAGGGCTGGTTATAATCCCGAAATGTGGGAAGAACTCGAAAAGGTTCGGGATTTTTCTCGCGAGCTTTGGGATAAACACCTTCACAGCTAGCCCTTAGGTTTAAAGGGCGGGGAGGTTCTGCTTGGAGGCGCTCTTAGTTAGACTCGGAAATCTTGAGCACTACCAGATTGCCGCTCTTGCTTCTTATCTGCTTTATCAGGGCTGCTATATCGGAATTATTCCTGAGGAGCTGATTATCGCTACCCTTGGGCTTCTTTGGAGTGAAGGTAAGATTGGATTTCTTGAGGCGTTGGTCGCTGTTTGGGTGGGGCTCCTCTCAGCTAATGCTACCACGGTGTTTTTCGGATCCTACTTCGGGCCCCGAATTTTGAAGATTCGACCGTTTTGCTGGGTCCTTTCCCAAGAGGCAGTAGACGACTACCTCTGGGAACTAAAGAAGTACGGAAACTGGATCATTTTTTTAACCCGATTTACTCCTGTAGTCCGTGGACCAGTTTATATGGCCGCGGGCCTTTCACAGATGGGGATGTGGAGGTTCTTTAGGACCGATGCGCTTGCTTCTTGTATTCAGGTCCCCGCTCTTCTTTTGCTGGGTCGATATTTTGGGAGAACTTCTGCTTCGATGATGGATGGGTATAAGAGTCTAGGAATCGCAATGGGGGGGCTTCTTGTTTTCGGGCTTGTTGTTAAGACATTCATGACCCGCAGGCGAAGACGGGTTATTTCAGGATAGGGTTTGGGGCACCCGTTTTTGCAGGGAGGCAGTCAAAGCTGCTCCGCCCAGAATAATAATCCAAGCAATATAGATCCAAAGCATCAAGATAGGGATGGCTGCTAGACTTCCGTAGATCTTGTTGTAGGTAAGGACGTTTTTCGTATAAAGCGCGTAGCTAAAAGTGGCTAGTTTCCAGATTGTGGCCGTCACCCATCCTGAAATCAGGGCGTAGGGGGTTCTGACCTGAGCGTGTGGAACAAATTTATTGATCAAAAAGAAGATGAAAATAGAGAGAAGGTACATCCCCGTACCTGAAGGAAACAGCGTGAAAACCGACCGACTCTCTGAGCCAACAAAACCCACTGCAATCGAGAGCCCTAGAGGCCCCAGAGTGATAAAAAACTTACTGATAAAGTGATTGAGTCTTTCAATCACATCTTCGCTGGCCCCTTGGGCAAGGTTGGAAAGAACTAACGGTTGGAGGGTTGAATATAGGTTTTTCATACCTCCAAACGCGTTAAAGATAGCAAAACTGACAGCTAGCAAAGGGATGATTGAAAGTAAGGTTGTGTAGGCTAATGAGGAAGCGACCAATAAGATCTGCACTGTTTTCATCTGAATCAGAGTGTCTTTTATAACTCCTGAGATCACTTTGATGATGGCTCTTGGCTTGATTTTGAGTTGCACAGCCGCTCGTTTGATCATTTCAAATTTTGACTTCCATTGGAGGTCGGAATCTCATTTCTTCGAAGACTCAGGATCATCCCAGCAAAAATTAAGACACTGGCTACCACGGAACGGGGTGTGGGGGCTTCGTTAAACCAGGTCCAAGTGATGATGGATGTCACGACCGGTTGCACATAGATGAAGAGCGCAACCAGGGAAGAGTGAACTCGCACCAAAGCCCAATTGTTCAAAAGATAGGCTAGTAAAGTAGCGCCTAAAATCGAATAAATCATGCAGGCGATCATTCCTATTGTGAGTTCTGGCATTTGAAAATCTGACCATGCAGGAATCGACATCAAAGTGAGCCCAATGCTTCCGAAAGTGAACATCCAGGTCGTTACCCACAGAGTGTCATGGGAGCTAATAAATTTTTTGCTCACGGTCAAAAAGATTGCGTAGCTGACACAATTTAAGAGAGTCAGGGAATCCCCGAGCAGAGTCTGGTTGGAAAGGCTAAAATCCTCGACATTTCTCAGCACTAGGACCCCGGCAAGGGCGAGCAAAAAGCCGACCATTCTTTTTAAAGAGGCCTTCTCTTTCCCTGCTATTGTGACAAAGGCCAGTGTAAGAACAGGAATCAGTGTATTGAGAATCGAACTATTGGTTGGGGTCGTGTAGCGTAGGCCCTCTAAAAATGAAGCCTGGTTAATGACCACGCCCAATAGGGAATAGGGAATAACATGGAAAAAGAAGTTTGCTGAAAGCTTCGGTCGGGGACGTCTTAGAAGGGTAGAGATAGCCGCTACGAGGAGAGCTTGGTTCCTGCGGTTTTTAGAATCATCCATGTCCATTTAATTAAATCATTTTCACGGGAAAAAACCGAGGCAAAAATCGGTCCGGGCGACGAACTCGGCGGATCTTGCTAGGTTTTTTTTGCCGGCGAAAGAATTTGGCGCTAGACGCCCGGTCGTGGAAATTTTTGCCTGCTGCTGTCATAGTGCAGCTGTTCTTTTCATGGTACAACCAGGCCCCATGAACAGTTATCATCAGCTCCTGCGGCATGTTTTAGAAAAAGGTGAAAAAAAGTCGGACCGGACCGGCACTGGGACTTTGAGTTGCTTTGGCTATCAGATGCGCTTCGATCTAGCTGCCGGATTTCCCCTGGTGACTACGAAGAAAGTTCATATGAAGTCAGTCATTCACGAGCTTCTTTGGTTTCTCAAGGGTGATACGAACGTCCGTTACCTTAAAGAAAATGGCGTGAGTATTTGGAATGAGTGGGCTGATGAAAATGGTGAGCTGGGCCCAGTCTATGGTTCTCAGTGGCGATCCTGGAAGGGGGCGGATGGCCGAGTATTTGACCAGATCCAAAATCTGGTTCAGATGATTCAGACCCAGCCGGACTCAAGAAGGCTAATTGTGAGTGCGTGGAATCCCGGTGAATTGGACAAGATGGCTTTGCCGCCCTGTCATGCCTTTTTTCAGTTCTATGTACTCAATGGGAAACTTTCGTGTCAGCTTTATCAGAGAAGTGCTGACGTCTTTTTGGGGGTCCCGTTTAATATTGCCAGCTATGCATTACTGACCCAGATGGTTGCGCATGTGACGGGTTTAGTTCCGGGTGAATTTGTCCATTCGTTTGGGGATGTTCATCTTTATTTGAATCATGTTGAGCAAGCTCAGCTGCAGTTGACTCGCGAACCGAAGAGTCTTCCAAAAATGGAATTGAATCCTGGAGTTAAGTCTATTTTTGATTTTAAATATGAAGACTTTGTGCTGAGTGGGTATGACCCGCACCCTGCCATTAAGGCCCCGGTTGCAGTATGAGGATTTCTGCTATCGTCGCTACGGCAAGGAATGGAGCCATCGGTATTCGCGGAAATCTCCCTTGGAATCTCCCGGAAGACTTGAAACGGTTTAAGGCGCTCACCTGGGGAAATCCAATTATCATGGGAAGAAAGACCTACGAGTCCATCGGTCGAGTTTTGCCCGGAAGAATGAATATCATTATTACCCGTCAGGATGAGTATTCAGTGCCTGGGGCTGAAATAGTGAAATCTTTTGAAGAAGCCTTGGCTCGATGCCCAAAAGACGCAAAAGAGGTTTTTGTCATTGGGGGGTCCGAGGTTTATGCGCTGGCGATGCCACGGGTGGATCGAATTTATCTGACCTGGATTGGGAAAGACTTTGAGGCTGATGCGTTTTTCCCACCGATTCCAAAAGACTTTAAGGAAACGCAGTCGGAGAATCATAGGAAAGAAGAAGCCTTCGATTATAGTTTCAAGATTCTTGATCGGATCTAAATGCAAAAAGCCCATTCCGGTTTTCCGGAATGAGCTTTTTGTAAACATTAGCTTTCGCTAAATCCGTTTAGATAAGATTAGATTTCAAGCATCTGCAAAGCAGCTCGTACGAACTTCTTACGAGAAGCTGGCGAGGCGCTCTGATATTTCTGAATCACTTCTTGAAGCTGTCCGTCTTTGGCTGCGAAAGCGACCGCCGAAGCAGTTCCAGTCATCTTGCCAAGAACTAGAGGCTTAGAGGTTTTCTTACCTTTTGAAGTAGTCACAAAGCTCTTGAAGTCGGATCGAATTGCCAAATTAGCAACTTGAAGCTCCTCAACAGGAATCTTTAAGACTTGAGCCAACTGCCCAACCTTCTCCCAGGGCAGGGGAGCACGACCGTGCTCAATGTTTGATACGAATTGCACAGAGCACTGACAAGCTTTCGCCACATCCAAGAGGCCAAGCCCCTTTTGCAGGCGATGGCTGCGAATCAAGTCTCCGAGCGGTCCAAATGATCTATTGTCGCGAGAGCGACCTTTAGGGCGTCCACGTTTCATAATGAAAACTCATGTAGCGCGAGTTTTTGCGATTAACAAGAAAAAATGAGCGTGGTGATAAAAATTTTTTATAGATCTTGTATTTACTCGTAAGAAATTCTGATTCTGATCATCGTTTTTAAATATGTGTTTTAGTCGGATATCAGCCTGTACCAAGGGTCTACAGAAGAATTTGTAATCAGTGGAGAGTATTTTACAGCGCTTCAAAAGGATTTTTAAAAAACACTTGGATAAATAAATTACCAGTTTACCTGCAAAAAATGGGTCTCAGCTTAGCGTTCATATCCTATTGGGAAACATTGACTCCACGCATGACGACAGATGTTTTCAGGTTTAATAAATATGCAAAGATATTAGACACTTAGGTCATTCACTCTGGAATCCAAGCTAGGGAGCCCGCAGGCGGCTTGTGTACTTTCTGTCCTAGGTCGTTTTCGAGTCGGGTGTGTGTCAAGAATATAACGGTTAAAAAGCCTGGGCTCAACACGACGATACAACAGGGGAATTTTTAATGTGCTAGTGCGGTAAACCCTTTGAAGATTTCAGGTCCATAGAAATGTTTTTAGTTGCGGTTTTTTCATAAACATCCACAATATATTTTATGGAAACCAATCAATTGCTCAGTAACCCGAGGGTGAGGAAAAGTCTTGTTGTAGTAGTTTCGGCAGCTCTGTTGCTGCTGGCCTACACTTTATTTCATTTTCTTAGCGTCGGTATAGCGATGGGTAAGGCTCGCACTGCGCTTGACGGAGGGTTCCCAGCGGTTGCTGCAAACGATCTGGAAAAGAACCGCTCGGATGTGGTTCGCCGCAAAGACGGTTGCCGCCTCTTAATGGACACCTACTACGCATCGAGGAAAGCTGACCTGCTAGAGTGGGCGGCTCAGGCCTGTTTGGCGAGTGGTCAGGAGTCCCCCGAAGCCTACTTGGCACTTGCGGTGAGCAGTGAGCTTCGCGGCGGCGATGCGGATGCATTGCGAATTCTGGACGCAGGTACAAAGAAATTCGAAAAGACTCCCGGTCTTTATCTAAAAATTGCCCAGATTCTTGCACGGAATAAAAATTTTGATGATGCAGGGAACTTTTACAACCAGGCTGTGGATAAAGCGCCTGATAATCAGAACATTGCTCTAGAAGCGATGCAGTTTTTCAGTCAAATTGGCAAGGACGATGCCGCTAAAACACTGGCCGGCAAGCTCAAAGGGGCCAAGACGGACAACCCTGAAATTAAGCTCCTCCTTGCTCGCGCTTTGAAACGCGGTGGTGATGTAGATGGTGCTAAGGCTTTGATTGCTGAAGCGAATACCATGATGGCCTCCAATGCTCAGCTTAAAGGGCGTCTGGAAAAGATTTACGAAGACGTCTTTAAAGAAGGCAAAGGTTCCGGCAAACCTCGTGTTCCTGCTTCGAAGTAATCAGGCCTCAAACAACAGACTCTGAAACCAGCTCTACTTGTTCTTGAAGGTTTCTGAGTTCATTTCTCCAATAGTTCGGGGTACCGAAGTGAGGAAAAGCTGAGGGAAACGCTGGGTCTTTCCAGCGTCGGGCAATCCACGAGCTAAAATGAATGAAGCGAAGGCCTCTTAGGACTTCAATTAATTTCAGACTATTTCTGTCAAAATTTTTCATTTGTTCATAACCCTCGACTAAGAGTTCCCTTTGCCGGAGGGCCTCGGGGTCTCGCCCAGGGGTGAGAAGCCACACGTCTTGCACCGGTGGCCCCATGACCATGTCGTCAAAGTCCAAGAAGAAGGGCCCCGCCGAGTTCCATAGGAGGTTCCCAAAATGGCAATCGCCATGGATGCGTTGAAGCTTCAAACCTTGGAAGCCTTTCTCACCTGCCTCGCAGAGCTTCTCAATGGCTTCACAGTAGGCGTTCGAGATGTCTTCGGGTAACCACCCCTCGTCGCGCAGAAACTTCAAATTAGCCAAACCATAGGTCTGTGGATTGAGGTGCAGCCGCGATGCAGACGGACGAGCCGCTCCCACGGTGTGAATTCTTGCGAGTAACCTCCCAAGCCGCGCAGTTTTTTCATCAGTTAGCTCATCGGGAGCCCGGCCGGCAGCCTTGGGAAAAAGGCAATAGTAGATCCCATCCTGTGTCTTTTGGAGGGTATTTCCATCGGGGAAGGTGAGTGGCGCAATAACAGGAATCTCTTCGTTTTGTAGCTCAGCCAGAAAACGGTGCTCTTCTAGAATCTGTTCCTCGCTCCACCTCCCTGGTCTGTAAAACTTGACTATTCTACTTCTGTAGAAATAGGCCATGCGATCCAGGTCACCAAAAGATTTCTCTGACAATTCGTCGGGATCAAGTTCGACGTCATAAACCCGATTTTCGAAGCTATTTAGAGCCATGCAACGACCGGTGCAATGAAGACCGGAGTTCTCAACCGCGTCCAACACTTTTTCTGGGGTTAGTTTAAAAAAGTATCCGTCAGTCATTTTTGATTCCACGCAGGATTTCGTCGACGGGTGTATCCAACTTCTTTTCTGATCAACTTACTCCTTCTAGTAAATGCTGCATTTGCGGCACCTGTTCCGGCTGCGCTTCCAACCTTTTCGCCTTGTGATCCGATTTCTGAAATCCTGGGAGTTGAGGATTCTGAAGATGAGCCGGGCCCTCTTTTTTGTTCAAAATGGAACCCTGATTTTTTGTTTAACGGTCAGAAATGCTGTGGAAAACAGCCGGTGCGAGGTTCAGGTCGGCATCGCCATCGAAGAATTAGCGGCTGCACCCCCCTCAAATATAGGGGGAACTACTGTGGTGAGATGACGACCGAGCAAGTGGACTACCAAAAGAAGGTCGCATCGGGTGCTATCACCGATGTTTTGAGTTTCTTGACTTTGGAGATGGGTAGAAAAGGCGAACAAGCCTATTGCAGTGTAAATAATGGTTTTCTGGTCAATGGCAGGATGATTGTGCCCAACGCAATAAATCGGATCGAGATTCGCTCTCCTGATCGGTGTCTCCAGTTTGGAACTGATCCGATGGTTGCTATGCTGGAGTGGTTAGGCCGAGAGGTAGACAAGACCTACGTTGAAGAAAAGTATGCGGGAGTCAAACTAGTCGTGGGGGATATTTCGGCTCCGCGCGGTGGATGTTTACTCGGCCGTTCGGGCAAAAGAGGGCATCTTTCTCATACTTCTGGCCAAGACGCAGATTTAGGGTTTCTGACAGTGAATTCGAACCAGAAATCGCCCGTTGAATTTCATAGAAGTTTTGATCCCAAGGCGAACTGGTGGATGATGAAAAATATTTTCAAAAATCCCTACGCCTGCGTCCGGGTCATTTTTTTGGATCGCACCCACATTCGTAAGTTAAATAAGGCAGTGCATTCGGACCCCGATTGGGCCCAGTTTCAGCGCTTTGTGAGACATATGCCCGGGCATCGCAACCATATGCACGTCCGCGTTGGGAATGGTCCCGGTACTGCCGGATGTGTCCCTGGCGCGAAGCCCGAGCTCGAAGTTGAAGAGGATTTGGATTCTGAAGGTTTTGATGAGGCCGACAGTACCGCAAATACCATTCTAGATGAATTAAAGGCCCGTCAAAGTTCGGGTATCCAAAAGTAATTTAAGTTCTTCTTCCTGAATCAACTTTTGTTCACGAACTAGATCAACAACGGACATTCCTTTTTCAAGCGATTCCTTAACCAGCTTGGCTGTTCTCTCGTAACCCAGTTTTGGGCTGAGTGCGGTTGCGATTTGAGGAGTGCTCTCAAAATACTTAGTGAGGCGGGCACGATTGGGTTCCAGACCCTCAATACACCTCCGTGTAAGGACTTCACAGGCGTGAGTAGTCACCTGAGTCGCTTCGAGCATTGAGTAAGCCATAATGGGCATCATCACATTCAGTTCGAGTTGCCCTGACATTCCTGCATTAGCGACGGTGTGGTCATAGCCCAAGACCGAGTACCAGGTCTGGTTAGCCATTTCGATGATCGAAGGATTGACCTTTCCTGGCATAATGCTGCTTCCCGGCTGTACGGCGGGCAAAAGAATTTCGGCTAGGCCCGTCATTGGGCCAGAAGCCATCAATCTTAGATCGTTGCAGATTCGAGTGAGCTCTAATGCGGTCAGTCTGAGCATGGAGGAGTAGTAGGTTACCGGAGATTGGGATTGCATCGCCTCACAAAGGTTATCTGAAATTCGTAATTCTTCACCGGTCAGCCGAGACAACTCTTTTACAATCGCGGCAGTGTAACCCTTGGGCACAGTCAGGCCAGTCCCAGCGGCACTTCCGCCAATCCCTAGCTCCTTGAGTTCATTTCTTCCGTCTTCAATCCATTTTGCGCACTTGCCCAGTGTCTTTGCATAAGCAGAAAACTCCTGACCCAGAGTCATTGGAACAGCATCCTGCAAATGGGTTCGGGCAGATTTCGGGACCATTTTCCAGGCATCCGCTTTTTTCTGCAAAGTGGAGCTGAGCTGGTTCAAGGCTTTGACGAGGGGGCCTGCTGTTTCCAGAATTGCGAGTCGCATCGCGGTTGGAAAGCTGTCGTTAGTCGATTGGGAGCGGTTCACATGGTCATTGGGATGAATCGGTTCGTAGGTACCCAGCGGTTTCCCTGCATGGCGGTTGGAAACGTTAGCTACGACTTCATTGATGTTCATGTTTTGACTGGTACCTGCTCCCGCTTGGTAGGGGTCAACTGGGAACGTCTTTGGCCAGTCCTGAGGAGACATGGAAAGAATTTCTTGAACAGCGTCTGTGATGAGCTTTGCATTCTTGGGGTCAAGAACCTGACAAGCCTGATTTGCGGTAGCAGCTGCGGATTTGATTCGAAGGTAAGCTCGAATGAGCGCTGGGTGCGCCGTTCGTCCGGAGATAGGGTAGTTTTCGACGGCCCGATAGGTTTGGGCTCCGTAAAGAGCGTCTGCGGGGACCTTAACGTTGCCTAAAGAGTCGTGTTCTTCCCGAAATGTTGCCATATGACTTGGTGCCTTTCTTCTTCTAAGGTTTTCCTCTGGTATATATCCCAAAGATTTGAAAAAAAATGGAATCCTGTTCAGAATGAGAGAATGGCAATTGAGACGGATTCGGTACCCAGGCTTGACCCGGAAGAAGTGATTGCTGCATCCCGAATACCGGCGGTTCCTGATGCATTGCAGCAAATCCTGAAGGTTGCAAATCAACCCACCACCACCAGCCTGAAGCTAGAGCAACTGGTTCTGAAAGACCCTAGTCTTTGTGCTCAGATTCTCAAAATGGTGAACTCGTCCTTTTATGG
>JACPOE010000029.1 GCA_016185105.1 Bdellovibrio sp. | reverse complement strand
CTGAATCGGCAGCATCATATCAAAAGCGTCTTCTAGATCCTCTGCAACATTCTTGTCCGTTGCTTTTTTGGATAAGCGAATATCGCTGCCACGAACTTGAGTGACATAAAGCTCGATGACGTCGTCTACCTTGTAGGGGCAGTTCCCATCAGCGTCGAGCAGGTCCCTGCGCGCAATCACACCATCATGTTGGGTGCCGGTCGAGACAAAGACATCCTCTTTGCCAAGGACCAGAATTTTTCCGCGAATTTTTTCACCCACGGAAAGCTTCCTAGACATTTTTTTAAGGGATTCGCCCAACAAAGAGGCAAAGTCCTCTTCCGGCTTTTTTCCGGCTCCTCCAGCAGAACCCTCAGATTCCAAGCTGGAATCCGTATTAAATTCCTTGTTCAATTGATCGATAAACTCTGTGTTTTTCAACTGGCTATTTTTGCGCTGAGACATAGGCGTCGTACAATACGGGATATGCCCCGAATTTAAAAGCTCTCTCTTAATATTGACATTTTTAATCAGGTTTTTTTACGTTTATGAGACAAAGGCTTTTAACAGTGAGACAATCACTTCACAGTCTCAAAAATCCCTATGACTCTATCGGACTACAATCGAAAACGGAAATTTCACTCGACTCCCGAGCCCAAGGGCACAGTTCAGCCTAAGAGCAAACACACCACCAAGAACCTTAAATTTGTGGTTCAGATGCACCAAGCTAGCCGCCTTCATTTTGATTTCCGCCTTGAAGTAGACGGGGTTCTAAAAAGCTGGGCGATCCCTCGGGGCCCTTCCATGAACAGCCAGGACCAGCGCCTCGCTGTTCACGTCGAGGATCATCCCATGGCTTACGCCGGTTTTGAGGGGATCATTCCCAAGGGAAACTATGGAGCTGGAACCGTTATGGTGTGGGACGAAGGGACCTATTTAGAAAGGAACTCTGAAACCGCAGAGGCCAGCGAAAAGGCAATTCTCAAAGGAATTGAAGAGGGACACATCACTTTTCTGCTTCACGGAAAAAAACTACGCGGCGAATTTGCTCTAATTCGTCTTAAAGAAAAATCTCGAAATGCTGAATTCGGGGTAGCCAACTCCGTACACGGTCGTCCCCTTCACAAAGGAATGGCTTCGACAGGAAATACTCGCTCGGAATCTCACGCTTGGCTTCTCATTAAAAAGCGGGATGAGTTCTCAACTTACAAAATTCAAAAAAACAATGACGTCTCCGTAAAGACGGGCAGGACTCTTACTCAAATCTCAAACACGGCCGAATCCAAGGGTGAGGTTTGGTTACCTGCTCGCAGAAAGAATAAACCGCCTCAGCCCAGCAAAGCCCCCCCCGCCCCAAGACCGACTTCATCTCGAAAAGAACCCCTAATGCAACTCGAAGCCCTTCCAAGGCGGGTTAAACCCATGATTCCCGTGGTCCAAGACCAACCCTTCGACCGCGAAGATTGGTATTTCGAATACGATCGGCAAGGAATTCGGGCCATTGCAGAAATGGAGAATGGAAGTGTTCACCTCCATTCCCGACACCTTCTTCCCTTTAATTCTAAGTTTCCTGAAATTGTAGATTCGTTGAGAACGGAAAAAATTAGGGCGATTTTAGACGGAGAAATTGTCGAAACTGAAAATGGCCCAGTCTTTTGGGTGCGGGATCTTCTTCACTTAGAAGGTAAACCCCTGCACAAAGCGTCGCTCTCTACAAGAAAACGAGAATTAGAGAAGCTTTCGATTTTTTCGGCTCGCATTGTTTTTAACCCTCACATCCAAACCCAGGGAAAGTCTCTTTGGAAAAAAGCTCAGCGAGAAGGGATTCCCTCACTCCTAGCAAGAGACTCCCAGGAACCGTACCACTTCGGTACCCATCCGAGTTGCATTCGTATTCCTATTCAAGAAAAAGCACCCGTTCAATTGGAGCAGCCGCGTCTTACTCATTTGGACAAAGTCTATTGGCCAAAAGAAGGAATCACAAAGGGCGACCTGATCGAATATTACAGAAAAATTGCACCCTTCCTTTTAGAACACCTCAAAGATCGGCCCCAGTCCATGCACAGATTTCCAGACGGGGTAGGTAAACCTGGATTTTTCCACAAAGATCTTGTGGGTCACCATCCAAAGTGGGCAAAAACCCTTCAGGTTTCATCTCATCATCGGGGCCGTTCGATCAATTATCTGCTCTGCCAAAATCAAGCGACTCTCCTCTACATGATTAATTTAGGATGTATTGAGTTAAACCCATGGCTATCGCGTAAAGACTCCTTGGACGAGCCTGATTTTGTAGTGATTGATCTTGATCCTGATGACAATCCGATTTCAGAGATAGTGGAGGTCGCAAATTCTATCCACAAAGTTCTGAAAAAAATCGGAGCCATTCACGGGGTCAAAACCTCCGGAAACACTGGTCTGCACATTTATATTCCAGTGCAACCAGGATATTCTTACGATCAAACCAGAAATTTCGCTCTTGAGGTATGTCAGGTAGTACATCAAAAATATAAAAACTCTACAAGCCTAGAACGAAGCCCAGCCAAACGTAGGAAAAAAATCTATTTAGATTGTTTTCAAAATTCGCGTGGACAAACTGTAGCCTCGATTTACTGCGTCCGACCCGTCCCAGGTGCCCAGGTGTCGACTCCACTAAAATGGTCGGAGCTGACTCCGAAACTGGACCCCACTGCTTTTAATATTAATAGTGTACTAAAAAGAGTCGAGAAAATGGGCGACTTATGGAAACCCTTATTGACTGAAAAGGTCGATCTTGAAGCTTGCGTCTTAAAGCTGAGAAAGTTCTTTCCGATAGGCAAGTAGGGCACTGCTCTAACTCGCCCTTGGGGGAACAAATGGCAAAGGCGGCAGCTTCAAAAAAACGGGTTGATCCTTTTAAAACAAGAAAAACAAAGACTCCTACCGCTGATGTGAACGACACGTTAACTCCACCGGATGAAGTTGCGCAGGCAATTGACGCTTTCCGTGAAGCACAAGATCAATACAAACACTACGAAGGAGAGATGACACTCCACAAGGACCAGATCTTGGCATTTTCTTCAGATGAATATGCCAAAAGGCTTTTAAATGGGGTGAATGGCTCCTTTAAGATTCTCGGTCAAGAAACCATGGTGACCTACGTCGTAATGGACTCGAGCGCCGGTCTGACTGAAGAAGACGTTCATGATTTTGCTCAAAATTGGGGCAAAGAAGCTGCTGAGGCGTTGATCGTACGCGATTACGGTAGCGTGAGGTTCGACCCTTCGGTTCTGGAGGCCAACTACGACACCGTAGTCGAAGCGCTTCAAACGCTCCCAGAGGCTGTTTTGAATAACTTATTCAAACCCATGCTGATGAAAATGCGACCAGGCGCTGCAGAGCTGGCTAAACGGTATGCTAAAAACCCAGAAGATTTAAAAGAAATCTTGAAGCAGCTAAAAGTCAAAAACTACATTCGTTAAGACCAGTCCCGTGAAAAAAACAAAAATACCATTCATAATAAAACATTTGATCCCAAAACCAGGGCACATTAGGATGCCAACCCATGGCATCGCAAAAAGGATCAATCATCTCACTAGACGCCCGACCCAGTTTACCTGGGATTTTTGCGGAGACGATTTTTACGCCTAAAAAATCTGCTAGTTTGAAAAAATCTTTTTTTATTCGGCCCATTCACCCCAAAACGGCGATCCTTCCAACGCCTGAAGCGATCCTCAAATTTCTGGGTGCAGGCTGGGTGGGGCAGCTCAAGATCCACGGGCATCGAGCTCAGATCCATATCTCGTCCGACCCCAAGGAAGAGATTCTGGTCTACAATCGTCACGGGCGCCTTCATAAAAAGGCGCTCACCGGTTCAATGAAAAAAGAACTTCGCCGCGTGTTTCTTCCAAAGTCGGGATGGAATGTTATTGACGCAGAGTGGCTTAAGCCGGAAGAACGGCTTTTTGTTTTTGATTTTCTAAGAAAAGAGGACATTCTCCTCCGAAAGCTGAGCTACTTGGAGCGCTGGAAACTCCTACCTAGAGCTTTTATTTCGCCTCATATTCAGACGCTAAGCGTTATTTCTACGCTCGAGGCATGCCTGGAAGCGCTTAAAAATAAGTCCGATTCTATAGAGGGTCTCGTATTTAAGTCTGCCTCTCCTGGGTTTGAAGATAGCTCTATCGTCCGGTGCAGAAAAAGAATTGACTCGCGAACTTAGCGCATTGCGTCTCGATCTTTTTTCTCAAATTCCGCCTCATGAAATTAAGGATTAAATCCGAACTGAATTTAGGAGCCCAATCACTAAAAATGGCCGGAACCGTAAGACCAGCACCCGCCCTGATTTGCGACGCAGATTTGACCTTTTTAGGCACTCTGAGCGGAGACCCTAAGGCGGCCTCTCTTCCTCCTGTGTTAGCAAAATCGGGAAAAGAAGCTCAGCTTCTCTTAGCCGACACCACCCGAGTCTTTGCTGGTGTTTTTGTCAGTTGTGACCTGCCCAATCCCAATGCCATCTCTGTCATTCGCTTTGCGCACCTACACCGTCCAGCCACCCCTGTATTCTTGACCCACGGAGAAAAATGTCCTTTTACTCCTGACGAGCTGAAACGACTCGGAGTTTCAAAGGCATTAGCCAAGCCTATGAAATATGCCGATTTCATGAGCCATATTTCCCCATCAGTTGCTTTCTTTGACACGGCTTCGGCTATTGATGTAGCCAAGCAAAACAAAGACAAAGTGGACGCTGAAGTTGAAGGAGAAGATGCAAACTTCTCGCCCATTCGAGCGGAAAACTTTCTTGCAGGGTCTAAGTCTTTTTTCGACATCTATGTTCGTCTGGGCTCAGGACGTTATTTAAAGTTGATTCAAGCTGGCGATGCTTTTTCACTGGACCGAGTCACTGGGTATATCAAAAAAGGTGTGACCCACTTTTACCTTAGAAAAGAAGCCCAAGAACACTATATCGCCTATTGCGATAAGCTAGCCACGGCCGTGCTCAAGAGCGATAAAGTTTCAATGAATATTCGGGCTGCCCAGATTCTCAATCAAGGGGAAGAGACTTTTAAGTTCCTTAAAGAAAGGGGCGTCAGCGAAGTCAACCTCCAGTATGCAGCTAGTTTCATGAAGAATGTGAATGAGCTGATTCAGCAACTGAAGCCAGGCAAGCAGCCTATTCTGAAAGGCTTTCTTAACGACATGGCCTCTTACGACCATGGTGTAGCCGTTTCAATGATTGCCTCTATGCTGATCAACTCCCTCCATATGACTTCCTCGGACCCTGTAGAAACAGTGGGAATAGCTGCGATGTTCCATGACATTGGCCTATACCAACTCAAGCTGACGGAGTTTGATGAGGACGAGGCAAAAATGAGCGAGGAGCAAAGAAGGCTCTACTACACGCACCCCACCGTTGGTGCCAGTATTCTTCAAACCTTACCCCGCCTAAAGCCCGTAGTAATTCAGGCGGTTGCTCAACATCATGAACGAAGAAACAAGAAGGGATTTCCAGGGCGAATTGGTCCAGGCAGCATCAGTCTCGTGGCAGATATTGTTGGGATTGCCGATGAGTTCCAAAAAATCATAATGAAGATAAAAAAGAATCCAAAGTTGGATTTGAATTTGGAATTAGAAGCCAACATTTTCAACGCATTTTCAAACTCGCTGGTAAATGAGTTTAAGCGAATCTTCTGTTTCCAAGACGAAGCCCAGATGCGCGCGAGTGAGGCCAAAAGACGTGCTGAATTGGCAGCAAAAGAAAAAGAAAAATCTTCTCCAACCCCCAAGCCCGATGCAAATGCTACTGCCGCTCCTGCAGCAACTCCAAGCACCGAGGCCTCTGTAACTCCAGGAAAAGACGAGTCAGATCCAAACAAGAAAGCGGCCTAAAAGCTCACGAATCAAGCTTTTCTAGGCGCGAATCGGAGTATGATTCCGATCCTTCAAAACTTTTCGTTTCTGGCGCACCGTTTTTTTCATTTCCATTTTATATTTCAAAATACGATCCAAAACAGCTTCCGAAAAGTCACTGTTCCCAGCGCCTATGATCTGGGCTGCTAGAATTCCAGCATTCCAGGCGTTACCTATGGCGACTGTGGCCACAGGAACACCTTTCGGCATTTGAACAATAGAGAGGAGAGCATCCTGGCCCTGGAGGTGCCCCATAGGTACTGGAACACCAATGACTGGAAGTTCAGTCTGAGCGGCTACCATCCCAGGAAGGTGCGCGGCCCCTCCGGCCCCAGCAATAATGACCCGAATTCCCCGCTTTCGAGCATTTTTAGAGAACTTGGCCATTTCTTCTGGAGTTCGATGCGCCGAAATAATTCCGACCTCAGTTTTGATTTGAAGTTTTTCGAGAGCCTCGATGGCATCCTTCATGACGGGTAGATCGGAATCACTTCCCATAACCACCGCGACATGCGGACTGTCTTTTTCGACTTTGTGGCTGGGTTTCTTTACCTTCTTCGTTTTTAATTTCACTTGATCTCCTCATCAAATCGAAAAAATTTCGGCTGCGCTCTAAGCTTTTTTTCCCACTCATCCCGAGCAGATTGGAGAGTTCGCACTAAAACTTGCTGGCTACCTTGGCTCGGCGCAGATGCTGTTGCGGTAGGATCATAGGCATTTAAATGACCTACCTTTCGAAAAGGACTAATTTCTTTCTTCCCATACCAGTGAAGCTGAACTTTTTCGGACCAGCGTCGAACAAACGGGCCGTCCATTGACTCTCTCACTAGGCCTTGAGGTCCAAGGAGGTTAATCATTCCGAAAACACCCTTTGAAGAAACTGGACCCAATGGCATTCCCACAACTGCCCGCAAATGATTCTCAAATTGATCACACATCCCAGCATCTTGAGTATAGTGACCTGAGTTATGCACTCGCGGAGCGATTTCATTCACTAAAATTTCGCCCTCTTGGGTCTCAAAAAACTCCAGAGCGAAAGCACCAACAAGATTCTCAGATTGCGCGATCTTTTTTGCAAACGTTCGAGCCTTTTGCTGGAGTGACTCTGGTACACCCGCTGCCGTGGCAGGTCCGTAAACCAGAGAACAAATTCCCTGAGTCTGTTCCGAAACGACCAAAGGATAAGACAAGAAATCTCCGGAAATGGAATTCAAGCCGATGATCGCCAGCTCGCGTTTGAAAGGGATTTTCTTCTCAGCATAAATCAAAGCTCCCTTTGATCCTGCATTCTTTAGAAAGTCCCAAACTCTCGGCTGATCCAACTCGGCCTCGGTTAGAAATAGAACGCCCTTGCCGTCGTAGCCCATCCGTGACCACTTCAAAACACAGCTGCCACCTAACTTACTCAGAACTTCACGCAAGGTGTCTTTGCTAATGTTTTGGGGCAAGCCCAGTTCTAAAAAAGGGGCTGTATCCACTCCCAATCGGAGCAAAGCCCTTTTTTGCTCAAGCTTGTCTTGAAAAAGTCGAATGACAGATAAACTAGGAAGGAATTCTATAGTTCCTTTACCAAGGTCTTCCAAACGATCGCAGTCCACAAATTCGTTCTCAAAAATAACCTTTTTAGCCTTTGAGAAAAACTCTCTGACGGCATCAGCCTCTCCGAGAGTTCCTAGGATAGCTTTGTGCTTCTGTGCTGCTGGATCGTCTTTACTGCCAGAGAAAATAAGCGGATCAAGCCCAAGCTGAACAGCGGCATCCCCCAACATTAACGCTAACTGCCCACCGCCAATGATGCCGATCAATATTCACCGTTCCCTTTAGCTGCGAAGTGAAGCCAACCTCACTAGAATTTCAGTTTTCAAGGTCTCTGAAAAACAATCTGAGTTTCTTACCAAATTGATTAGAACTTGCAAACTGGCTCTTGTTCTTTCTTTTGTAATTTGGGGACGAAAAAGACCCTTTAAAGGCGCTACAGGAAGTACTGGAGCCTGCTGTACAACTGAGGGTTCCGCGTAGTCGCGATTCGGATCGTAGTCTCCATTGAGTTCCAGAAAGACCAGTACCAAAGCAACAAAATCCTGGTCCATTTCATTCAGGGTTGGACTCTCTAAAAGATGATACTCCTGACGCCCAAGACTACCCGAAGGCACGCCAAAATCGATCAACTTAGTCTCCATAGAAGGCAGCACTAAAATGTTTTCAGGATTAATGTCACCGTGAGGTATCCCGGCATTCTCATGCAAAACTAAGAGCTGAGAAAAAACTGATGTCGCTAGTCTTTGGCTCAGTTCCTTCCGGTTATGAGAACTCACGAAAACACTCTTTAAGGTTTCAGCTCCAGGAATAAACTCCATCTGAAATGCAAATTTGGGAGACTCGTTGGGTTCTTGATATCTAAACACGGAACCTACTATTTGAGGTGCAACCTGAACTGCAGCGGCCTTCACCTGGCGATTAAATTCCTTTTGGGTAATTTTCAGACCAGTCTCGTTGCAAATTTTTAAAACTGTTTCTTCGTTCCGCCTAATCACACGAAGAACCTTCCCATTTTCTCCGGCGCCTAAGGTGCGAATAACCTGGAATTCAGATCCAGAGACCGTTTCTACGAGATCCGCTGGATCAATCGCGCGTTGGACCCTTTCACCCTCAAAAAGTCGTACGGAACCACGACCTATTCTGGGTTGGTGGTTTTGATTTCTCTTGATTGGGGTGGGTGGTTCATTTGAGGAAAGACTACAAGCAGTTTCGATAGGTTCGAGTTCTGGCCTTGGTCTCTTTTTAAGTTCACAAGGAGAGTCTCTCTCAATCAATCCATCGCTTGGCTGGGATTCGTCAGATTGGTTTTCTTCATTAGACTCCTCGAACAAAAGTCTACCCCTCAGAGAAGCTTCGGCCGAAAGAGGAACCAAAGACAATGAAAAGCCTGCTACTACCACCGCCACAATAAAATTCTTCATAAATATTTTAAGTAAGTTTAAAAATATCTTTTAACGAAATCTGAAGGCATTTTCAAGTGGATTCGGGTTCGAGTTTTCAGTGAAAATCTCTTGATTTCGTAGCGATATCCTGTAGTTCCACTTCATCACTAAAAAGGCTCTCTACCGTTTGAACAATCAAATTGACCATTTCTCCATCTCTTTGAACCCTTCCCACAACAATCACGAAAGGGCTTTGATCCAAAACTTCCTCATACTTTTCATAGACCTGTTCATGAAAAATTAAATCTCCAAACCCAAATTCATCCTCTAAAGTAGCAAAAACAGTCCCTTTTGCAGTCATGGGCCTTTGCCTGACAATCACTAACCCGGCCAACCGAATCCTCCTTCCTGCAACGGCCTCTTTGAGCGTCCGAGTCGTCGAGGGTGGAAGCCTCTTTTTAAGCACAGGGTCCTGCCTTAAACCCCATAGAGGATGACCCTGTACAGACAAACGGTAGGACTCATAGTCTGATTGAATCGACTCATAAGCAGATAAAGGTCTAAACTGATTCACCCCACTAAACAAAGACTCGACTCCTGAAAATAAGCTCAGCTGCTGATCCTTGGCTTTCAGAATATCTCCAGACAAAATTTCCCAAAGAGCTTGTCTTCTACTTAAACCAAATGCTTGAAAGGCATCCCCCATAGCAAGTCGATTTAAAACCCCTCGAGATAAATGAACCCTAGATAAAAAATCGGCTAACCCTTTAAACCTCTCCTTTCTTCTTTCCTGAATGAGTAACTTTGCTTGATCCTGTCTTAGACCTTGAACTACCCTTAGACCAATTCTTAACCGGGACTGAGCATCACAAGTACAATCCCAGTCCGACTCATTGGGATCCACCGGCAAGACAATCACGCCTTGACGCTTCGCCTCTTCCACCAAGGTATGAGAAGAATAGAATCCCATCGGCTGAGAATTTAAAAGACCACAAGTAAACTCGGATGGATAGTGAGCTTTGAGATACGAGGAAGCATAAGCCAAAAGAGCAAACGACGCAGCATGAGATTCAGGAAATCCATATTCGGCGAATCCTTGAATTTGTTTAAAAATGCGCTCTACAAATTCTTCAGGGAGTCCATTTGCAAGTAATCCCTTCTTTAATCGCAATCCTAGTTTCTCGATAGAGCCACTTGACCTCCACGCTCCAATCGCTCTTCTTAACTCGTCTGCTTCTCCAGGACTAAAATCAGCAATCACCATCGCGACTTTCATCACCTGCTCTTGAAAAAGCGGAACCCCTAATGTTCTTCCTAAAATTGGCTCCAACCTGGGATCAGGACTGCGGCTGTCTTCCTGCCCCCTTCTTCTTCTTAAATAGGGATGAACCATCTGCCCTTGAATAGGACCAGGCCTCACAATGGCGACCTGAATAACAAGATCGTAAAACGTGCGCGGTAGAAGCCTTCTCAACATGCTCATCTGTGCGCGGGATTCGATCTGAAATACCCCTACGGTTTGCCCTTTTTGAATCATCTGATAGGTCGAAGGATCTTCTGCAGGAAGAGTCGCTAAGCTTAGCCCAGGACGCCGGGGCTGCACATAGTCCAAAGTTTTTCGAATCGCACTGAGCATCCCTAAAGCTAAAATATCTACTTTCAAAAGTCCGATATAGTCTAAATCCTCTTTATCCCACTGAACAATAGTTCGACCGTCCATTCTGGCAGGTTCAATAGGAACTGTTTCAATGATTGGCTCAGCTGAAAGAGTGAAGCCCCCACTATGGATTGAAAGATGTCTGGGAAACCCTCGAATCTCTTCCATTCTTTGAGCAAACTCCTCTTTCCGAACAAATTCCCCCAGTGCTTTTGTCAGATCCCTCAAAGAGGATCGACTTCGATAAGTAATAATTGCCGAAACCATTCCCGCCCGGTGCCTGCCATATTTTTCATAAATATGTTGAATCACCTCTTCGCGGCGTTCATGCTCAAAATCAACATCAATATCAGGTGGCTCGCCACGTTCAGCAGAAATAAATCTTTCAAAAAGTAAATTCATGCGAACGGGATCAACAGCCGTAATTCCTAAGCAATAACAAACAGCAGAATTGGCAGCCGATCCTCGACCTTGACAGAGAATCTCTTTTTTCCTGGCAAACTCTACAATCTCCCAAATGGTTAAAAAATAGTCTGCAAATTTCATTTCTGAAATCAGTTTAAATTCCTTAAATAGTTGCTGAGTAACATCTTCTGGAATTCCATCAGGATAACGTTTCTTTGCACCTTCCCAGGTCAACCTTTCTAGATAGCTTTGAGAAGTTTCACCCGCCGGTATCCACTCAGAAGGATAGTAGTATCGAAGCTCAGAAGGACAGAAATGACACTGATCCGAAATTCGGATCGTGTTTTCAATAGCTTCAGGGAGAGCTTGGAAAAGCTTTGTCATTTCATCAGCCGACTTCAAGTAACGCTCTGAGTTTTGAAAAATCTGAAATCCTACATCATTTAAGGACTGATTTTCACGGATCGCAGTTAATGTGTCCTGAAGCGGTTTTCTTTCACGAATATGAAAATGAACATCATTGGTGGCGACAATCGGAAGTTGATATTTCTGACTTAGACTTTTAACTTTTCGAGTACGAATCGAATCCCGACCATCCAAGACCCGGTAAAGCCCGAGATAGAATCGATCCTCAAAAACCTCCTTCAACTGTTCATATTCAATCGATCGCTTTTCTTCTGGTAGCTGAATTGCGACAAGCTTTTTAGAAGCTGAACTCTGCATCAGCTGAATGAATCGTTTCCAATCCAGGGCCGCCTTACCTTTCTCTTTGCCTTCATGGCTTGCTGTCAGCAACCGACACAAAAGACCATACCCTTTTCGATCCAAAGAAATCAGATGCAGTCTAGCTTGATCTTCAAAACTAAGCTCAGCCCCCACAATCAGTTTTAAAGAAGTTTTAGGCTCTGAGGTCTGAATCGCACGATAGGCCTTAGGCATTCCATAAACCCCGTCTCGATCTGTGATTGCCAACGCCGTCAAACCTAATTCAATGGCTTGCTGAACCAGCTCCTTTGGATGAGAAGCCCCTCTCAAAAAGGAATAGTGGGATCTACAAATCAGTTCAGCATAGTGTGCTGTCATAAAGTTTTTTAGTCAAAATAGCCGTGCAAAAAAATCTGAGAATTAGAAAGAAACACCCAATAGATCTGACCCTCTCCTACAACAATCCGATAATAGTCTCTGGTTTGATTTTCTTCTCCTTCAGCGTTTCTCCACCATTCAGAGTCAATCCGTTCGGGTCCATCAAAACCTAGAATACGAACTTTTTTCCCGTCAGGAAAAACTAGAAATCTATTTTCTATTTGAACAGCTTCCGGTTTTTTTAAAATCCGAAGAGGTCGACTTGCTAACGGGATATCAGCTCGGTCTTCCATTTTGGATTGAGACTGCCATCTTTGTTTTTTCCAGGAATATTCAGGAAGGTAACGGTGGACCGGTTGAGCAATAAATACATTTTCTTTTCCAAGATGATCAATCAGTCTTCCCACAAGACTATTCCACTTTTCTTCTTCCTCTTCTTTTTTATTAAAAAAATCGAGTTGCGGTCCACGACCTGGAATAGTCTCTAAAACCTCAAAACTGACTTGTTCTAATGGAGCCAAAAACGGATTTTGATCCACATCAAAACTGATTCTTTCTCTTAAAATCCCTAAAAGCCCAGAGGTTGAGCCCTGAGGAACCGGCAATTCGATTTCCCATCGTCGAACCACATCCTCTGCTCGAATCACTGAAAAGCGTCTTACCTGAAGTTCTATAGCAACCCGATTGGCTCGTTGTGCAAGTCCCCGAAGCCTTGCCATTGCACGATCAATCACTCCTTTTAAAATAAAGAAAACCGATTCGAGTTGAACTTCTTCGTCTAGAGCTACTTTTTCCAAATACCTTTCCTGAGGTTGAAACGCTATCCATGGAGTACCTAGATGTCCATGGAGACGAGCATTGATTTCGACTGCTCTTTTTCCGAGCCTGGCTGCCAAACTTTTTACCGGGAGATCCATAAAATCCCCGACATTTCTTAATCCCAACTTTCCCAAAACTTGTTGAAAGTCCTTACTGAAAAGTCGATCCTCAGCTTTAAACAAAGGCTTCTCGTCCTCAAACCCTTTAAATGGACAATCAAAATCAGAGAGAGCCTCCAGGGGAAGCTCTCTCTTTACGGAGGACACCGGATATCTTGCCAAAGCCAAAGCAGTGGGAACATCTTCAGCAAATTGAACCCTTATTGGAAAAGTAGAAGAATCTAGAAATCTTTTTCCTAAAATCTTTAACCTTAAAACTAAACCTTCTTCAGAAAACAAACCCTCACAACCTCGAATATCTAGAAAAACTGCTTCCGGAAAACGAATAGCCACTTTAGGTGTAAATCGAAAACAAGCTGTCGCCAAAGCCTCAAAACGAACCCGATCCAGTGTGGAATTCCCAAGGAAAAAACAAACTAGATTCCGTTTGCGATCGGCAAAGCTTTTTCCCATTGCCTGGCACCTCGGTATCTTAAAACTTGTAAATGAACTCTTCCGGTAGTTCTGCATCGAGTGACATACAGCTGCACTGTAAAAGGCCAACTCCCCTGACTCGTAGTACTTTCATCAATCACAATCACTGAGGCAGAAGCTTTTTCAGCGGCAATTTGAATTCTTCGTCTTTCAATTTCATCAAGCAGATCTGAGTGTCGATTTGAAATCGAAGCAGAAAGGACCACAATGCCAAAAGCCTGACTCTTCAAAATTTGAAGGACTGCCCATAAATATCGAGATGTCTCTACAAATAAAACTCGCTGCAAAGATACTTTATTCTGTTCAAAAGCAGTCGGGTAGATGCTGAGATTTTCCTCAATCCAAGCAACTCTTAATTCCGGATGTTCAGAGAGAAACTTTAAGACCACCTCTGTTTTTCCAGCCCCTGCAGGACCACACACTTCCATTAAAGAACCTAGGGGAAGGCCTTCTTTCAGAAAAGAAAAACTGAGCTTCTTTTTCTGAAAAAACTCAGACCCTTTTTTAAAAGAACTCTGAATTACCGAAAGAGTTTCAGCAGAAGTTTGAGGTGTTTTGTTAAAAGCTAGACGTACCATACAAATGTATGGTATCTGTTGTTTATAGGAGATGCAATGACAATTCAAAAAAACAAAACAACTCTTTCCTCCTCTCAATTAAATCCAGAACTGGAAGATTCACTTTCAGATAAGCAGCTAAAAATACTTAGCTTTATTGAAAAAGAGATCGCAAAAACAGGATGTCCACCCTCTTATCGGGATATTGCTCACCACTTCGACTATGGAGCTGTCGGAACCGTTCAAGACCATATCCGCGCCCTAGTCAAAAAGGGCTACCTACTAAAAGAAAAGGGGGCCCGCGGAATTCGCCTAGCCTTCCGTTCCGCTGCTTCCACAGTTCCGATTTTAGGCACCGTTCCAGCAGGACACCCAATTGAGGCCCCTCAAAATGTTTTAGGCTCTCTTTCTATTCCTGCTCGATGGCGTGGAGAGCTCTACGCTCTCCGCGTCACAGGGGAAAGTATGCGGGATGCTGGAATCCTCGACGGAGACTACATCATTGTTAAAAAACAAAACCATGCCCATTCAGGAGAAATTGTAGTTGCGCTCTTAGGCGAAGAAGTCACGGTGAAATACCTCGAAAACAAGCCAGGTAAAATCCGACTCCTGCCCGCAAACCCTAGCTTCAAACCGATCGAGCTTGCTCAGGGCCCGGAAACCGTCATTCAGGGAAAGGTCATTGGCATTCAACGTTATTTTCATACTGAAAACTGAGATTTGAAAAAGTTTCTATTCCCTTTTCAGACGTGGAAATTCCCTACCTTTGACAAAATGCGCTAATTAAGGTAGCGAGCCCTGGTCGCGGGGTGTGTGATGTCAAAGCTTTCAAAAATAATCGCAAAGATCGGTGCCTCTTTTGCAATCCTCTTTTTCTTAAACATAAGCAGTGGCAACGCAGAGGGGCCTCAAGCTAAGAGTCAGATTGAAGATACCTTAGTTACACTTGAAGACCCTCATTTCATGCCCGATACTGGCTTTTTTCCCTTGGCTCAAAGTGTAGTGACTGGAATCGAAAGATTTATTCAATCTAAAACTAATCCTGGATTAGCTCTGAAGTACATCACCCATACGCAAATCTCTCTTGAAAAACAAAAAACTGAAATCAAAGCCTTCCTCAACTGGTCGAACCTGGAAACGAACCTAGCCCCTACCCTGACCCAGCTACAAACTCTGAGATCCCAACTCCTAGGGACTCTTTCGACTGAACAGCTCGCCCTTGCTATTCAAGAAGAATTTCGCCCATTTCAAAACGGTTTAAACTCCTCGGACAAAAACCCAACTCTAGAAACCTCATCGCTAGAAAACCTCCAGACCTACCTAAACCCACTTAAAACTGAACGTCCCGATTTCTTTGGTGCTCTGACTCTAGCTGTTCATGAAG
The DNA here is from genome assembly GCA_016185105.1 of Bdellovibrio sp. Taxonomy (GTDB): domain Bacteria; phylum Bdellovibrionota; class UBA1018; order UBA1018; family UBA1018; genus JACPOE01. The sequence goes on along the minus strand of JACPOE010000029.1, from coordinate 25,505 downwards.
CATCCAAGTCTGAGCAATCAGAAAAACAACCGCTGTACCATTACTATTTTGAGTGTCTCAAGACCGAGGCCCAGACTCGACTGCAAAGAAACTCGGAGGCCGAATATAAAGACACCTACAAAGAATTTTTCAAGGAGCAAATCCGACTTCTTAAGCTAAGCGGAAAATCTCTGACCCAAGCCTTGCAGGGAATGAGCTTAGCAATGCGGGCGGAATCCCCAACTCATGCGGATTGGTTTTTTGAGAGCGCTGTAATCCCTGAAATCAGAGCTGGAAAATTTCAAAAAACAGTTGCCCCTCTCATAGAGACCGTTAAGAGTTCAGATTGGGTCCTTGGCCAGAACACGAGCGATCAGCTTCGACTCAGTCAAAGCGTCATTGAGAAGACACTTCAACTGGTCTTTCTATCTCGCGAAACTTACCCTGAAGAGTATCGAGAGATCCTCTTTTCTTTAAAATCAGGGGAAGAGGATCCAGCTTCGCTCTATTCGCCGGGCCATCTTCTGAGAACTGCGAACCGAGACAATCCTGAATGGGACATCCATATTTTAAAACTTTTAAGGGCTCCCCAGATTTCGCCCACCGAGAAAAAACTTCATCTCGATCGAAGGCAACTCGTACCGCTGATCAATGGAAGCGAAACTCTCATCCCCGAGGTCTATGATGCCTTGATCAAGGAAGAAGACTCGGTGGTTCTTCAAGACCTGACCTCGGTCTTTTCTACCTTTCGATCTTCCCGACAGGTCGAACGAATCTACCTTCCTAGGCTGATTGCCTCACGACGAACCCCAGACAAAAACATTGCCTTGGAAGTGATTCGCACGACTTACAACCCAGAAGACCGACCTCGGCTTCGTGGAATGATTCAGGAACAATACGTAGAAGATCAGACTGCCCAAGTTCCGCCGGGCAGACGTAACGGATGGCTCTATCGAAATGTTCCAACCACGGCCTTTAGAATTTTAGGCGAACACTATTCTCCACTCGAGCAAAGCCTGTTCCTCTCGGCACTCAATGGAGACCTTGGGGAGAATTTATTTCTGGCATCCTTCCATACCATTACAGATTTCAATATTACCGACGCCAAACTTGTCGAAAAAATGGGCGAATTATTTTTTAAGTTTAAAAGCGAAAAGCGACTCAAATCGTTGCTAGGCAAACTGACGGAATACTTCTCCCACCAACCTGAAGCAGCAGTCTTAGAAATGATATCTCAGCAACTTTCACGACATTCCAAGGATAAAAAGCTTCGCACCACTTTTTACCCACTTCTTAAAATATTGAATGACCTCAAAACTTCTGGATCTGGCCCTTAAAGAACGACAAACCTAGGCAGCCTCTCTAGACTTTTTCAACCCTTTCAATAGAGCTTGGGAAATCTCGTGAAGAGGGAGAATAGCGGCAGCCGCTCCTGAATCGATTGCAGCCTTCGGCATGCCAAATACAACACTGCTTTCTTCATCTTGCGCCACGGTATAGACACCCTTATCGTAAAGCTCTTTCATTCCCACTGCGCCGTCTCGCCCCATCCCTGTGAGAAGCGCAGCTGAAATACTTAGATCCTTTGCATGATTTGCAACTGATGAAAAAAGGTAGTCGACCGAAGGACAATGGGGGCCTTCGCCTCCTGGTGTAATGGCAAGACAGTATTTCTTGCCCTTTCGCATAAGTCCCATCTGAAATCCACCCGGAGCAATGTAGACAGTCCCAGCGACCAAGGGTTCTTCATGAGACCCCTCGACCACTCGAGCCTTACAAATCGTAGATAGTTTTCTGGCGAAAGCCGAAGTGAAAAATTTTGGGAGGTGCTGGACAACTAAAATAGGTGGGCAATTTGCAGGAAACTTCTCTAAAACTGTTTGCAATGCGACGGGCCCCCCTGCAGACGCGCCGATGCAGATCAAGGTTTTTTCTTCAGGTGTCGGTGTGTACTCCAACGCAGCTTGCTTAAACTCAGCCACCGCTTTGGATGGCTTGGGCGTGTGGCTTGCAAAGGCTCCACGGATGACCGCTCTGAATTCCTCGGCACGCAAATTAAGGTGATCATTGGCTGGCTTTTCTAGATAGTCCACTGCTCCCAAGTCTAGGCAGTTAAGTCCCCGATTGGCCTCATCAAAGCCGAGAGAGCTGACCATCACTACCGGAGGATGGGTAATCCTTTGAAGTTTCTTCAAATAGGTCACGCCGTCCATATAAGGCATCTGAATATCCAATGTCATCACGTCGACCTTAGATTCACGCAAAATCTTGTCAGCTTCCATGGGATGCCCAGCTTCTCCAACAATCTCAAAACCGTGGTCCTTGGATAAAATTTCGGAAATGAGTCTACGAATCGTCGGTGAATCATCGACAATCAAAACTCGAATGGGATGGGTTTTTGTGAAAGCTCTTATTTGAGCCTGAGAATGAATTTTTTCACCTGAAGACATTTTATAAACTGAATGCCCAAGGGAAACTAAGGAGGTCTTAATGTCATTTAAATTCTCGGTTAGACCAACGAACAGCCAACTCTCTGGATTTAACCGAGTTTGAATATGTGTAATCGATTTCTCCACTGCATCCTTAGAGAAATAGATAAAAACATTTCTTGAAAAGACCACATCAAAAGTCCCAAGCGATTGATCCACCGTAAGAAGGTTTGCTACTTTAAAGCTACAAAGTTTCCAAACTTCATCCTTAACCCTCACCCAATCTGCAAGATCACCCTCTCCTTTTTGAAAGTACCTCGATAGAATTGCAGGATCAAGCTCACGAAGAGCACTGAGAGGGTACACACCTTGATGAGCTGTTTGAATGCTCTTTTGATCGATGTCCGTCCCCACGATCTCAATCATGGGTGCAAGCTTAGAGTCCATTTGTCCAGCTGCCCTAAGTGCCTCTAGGAAGGTGATAGCAATGCTATAGGCTTCCTCACCGGTTGCTGTTCCAGCGGACCAGATTCGAATTTTATTCTTGGCCAATATAAATTTTGGAAAAACATGCATTTTTAGAAATTCATAATGCTCATTTTCTCTAAAAAAGGAGGTCTTATGGGTCGTCAATACAGAGATCACTTCAGGCAATTCGAGCTCGGATTTCTTTTTATAATACGCCCGATATTCTCCTAAGGATTTCAGGTGAAGCTCGCGCACTCGTTTTTGAAGCCTCGAGCGAACAAGAACATCTTTTCCAGAAAAACGAATTCCAGTCTCGCCTTGCACTTTAAGAGAAATGGCACGAAGAAACTCTTCAGTCTCCTGATCTACGAGCTCTGACTTACGCTCGAGTTTGCAAGCTGATTGGTCTGAATCATCTTCCACTTAGGTGCCCGTCCGTTCTTTCTGAGCTTCTGATTTTTTTGGGACAAATTCGCCGACCAGCTTCTCCAAGTCTAAAATGTGAACCAAATCTTCGCCGATCTTCCCTACTCCGATCAGAAAATCAAAAGGTACGTTTGGATGAATCGACAAAGGGACCTCTACAGATTCGGGTGGAATTTTCACCACTGCTTCAGCCGTCCCGACAATCAACCCAAGCTGGACCCCGTTGTAAGCCACAATAAACATCAAAGGTGCGCTTGATAAATCGCATTCAGAAAACCCCAGCCGCAGTCCTAGGTCCATGACACTCAACACTTGTCCTTTGAGATTCACAATGCCTTTTAGAAAACGGACCTGATGCGGAAGGGTCTTGACTTGAGGCACTCGTACCACTTCTTTGACCTGTAGCAAGGGACACGCAAAACGCTCCTGTCCTACCTGAAATACTAAATAGTGGTTTGATTTCTCATCAAGCCCGCCGTCCACCCTTGAAGAGACTGGAGATTTACCAATCACGTCCCCCCTTAAGTGAAATACCACTGACCCGTCGGGCCCACGAATTAACTCATGCTGATTGAGGTCCACAGTTTCGTGAACTTGGGTCAGAGAAATAATGTACTTCCGTTCGTCTACTTCGCAAACAAGCCCTTCAATCATAGCTAGGATCAAAGGGAGAGAAAGGTAGAATGATGTCCCCACACCCGGCTGACTCTGTATTTCAATCGTACCGCCCATTTCCTGGAGGCCAGCCTTCACCACATCCATGCCAAAGCCTCGGCCAGAAAGATCGGTGACCTGGTCCCTTGTGGAAAAGCCGGGCTCAAAAATCAGCTCAAAAATTTCCGAATCACTTAAAGCCTTGCTCGACGCCACAAGGCCCTTCTCTAAACCCTTTTTAAGGATTCTCTCCCGATTGAGACCAGCCCCGTCATCTGAAATTGAAATTTGAACTCGATTGTCTTGAATCAGAGCGGCCATTTTGATGAGTCCAGAGGCGGGCTTTCCCTGGCTCACTCGGTCCCCAGCCGATTCAATCCCATGATCGACTGCGTTTCTCATCAGATGGGTTAATACCTCACTCACTTTTTCAACAATAACTTTGTCGAGTTCCACTTCCTCACCAGAGGTTTGAAACTCGATGTCTTTTCCGAGACTCTGGCTTGCATCCCAGACCACACGTTGCATCTTTTTAAATACTGGAGCCAGAGGGGTCATCCGTAGAGTCACGGACAGATCGTAAGCTTCGGTTATGATTTTATCGATATACTCGGTGTGATCTCCGCGCTCTTCCTGAAACTCCTTCTGTTTTCGATGGACCCGCAACTCGCTAATTAAATCCACCAAGCGATCGAGCTTTTCTGGATTAATCCGAATCATCTCCTGATGAGCAGGCTTTGAGGGTCCCTGCGTGGGTTCCGACCTTCGCTCTTTAGCTGCAATGTCCTCTGAAACTCGAGCGGAAACCTGCATTCGACTCCCGAAGCGAAAGGGCTCAGAAGTCTGCGAAACCGATCCTGACTGGGTCGGAACTTCCTGCGTGGGTGTCAGTTCGGCGATGCGCTTTAGGTTCCCCATCACCTGATCTAGACCTTCGGGTCTAAAATCAAAATTTTGGATTAATCCATCTACTGAAGTTTTAAAGCTATCTATCGCAGCAATCAAAACAGCTGCCACTTCCTTGTCAAATCCCAGAGTTCCTTTTTCCAAACGATCCAAAACATTTTCAAATTCGTGAGACATCTGTGACAGAAAATCGAAGCCTGCCGCTTTCGCAGAACCCTTGAAAGTGTGTGCGATTCGAAAGAGTTTCTGAATGTTTTCTCTTCCGTACTTCCCCTGCGCGAGTGCAAGGCCATCCTGCTCTGCCTCCTCCAGGAGGGTTCGAGCTTCTTCCAAGAAAACTAGTTTAAGCTCTCGCTCAAATTCATTCATACAGCTTTCTTAGCGGGCTCACTGACCGCTTTTGGACCAATCCCAATCTTTTCAAAGATCAAGCGCACTTTTTCAGCCAAAACCATTGCAGACATCGGCTTTGTCACAAAATCGCTAATGCCGCCCTTGACTGCGTTCATTACGGTTTCTCGATCCGAGGCCGAGGTGACTAAAATAAACGGAGTCTGTTTCAATTTGTCGTGAACGCGGATTTTTTGCAAAAGCTCCAAACCCAGCATTTTCGGCATGTTTTGATCACAGATAATCAGCTCATAGGGTAGATTTTCGGAGACTCCACTTAACAAGGCCTCCCAGGCAGTTAGACCGTCTTTTGCTTCTGAAAAGTTAGATAGGCCGATGGCTCGGAGATGGTACCTCACCAGAGCTCGAATGGTGGGAGAGTCATCCACAATCAAGACTCTCGGGCCTTCACCCTCAAAAAGCGTTCCGATGAAGGTGGCTTCCGTATCCACCCTGGCATTGCCTTCAGTGATCGCATCTAAAATCACTTCGGCTACATTATCGCCCCATGCTGAAACGAGAGCAGCTTCTAACTTAATTGCTTCTCGGGTCAATGTCGGATCTGGGGAATCAGTTTCATCTTGCGTAACAGTGTAGCCTTTGGATTTGCGAATCTCACAGAGCCCTTGCGCCCCATCTGTCGTGTTTCCCGGTAAAAGAACTCCCACTGTTTTTTCACCAAACGCCATAGCTGCGGAATCAAAGAGAAGATCTACTGAAGGACGAACCTGGGTGATTTCGCCGTCTGTGAGAATGATTCGATAGCCCTGCGCTGACTGTAGAACAGTCATATTCTTCTCGTCTGGAGCAAAATAGACCTTTGAAGGCTCCAGTAGTTCGCCCTGCTCGGCCTCTTTCACGACAAACGGGTAAACTTCATTCAACCTTTGAATGAACATTTTGGAAAAGCCTGGAACAATTTTCTGCGCCACCAAAATGGGTGGAATTTTCTTAGGAAGCTGTTTCAAAATATCTGTCAGAGTTCGAGTGGCACCTACACCCGCCCCGACGACGACAACCTTACTTTGGTCAAGGTTAGCCTGTTCAATATCCAAAACCGACGGCGCGGTTGCATAGTATCTCATCAAGGCACTTAGACTGCATTGAGAGGCTTTGTAAATTCGATTGATCGTATCCGCGTTCGACTCTTCAGTACCATTTAAACTTGTCTTAGATATGAAATCTAGAGCCCCTTGATAAAGAGCATCAAAAACTTCTCCGCCCTTTTGTACATCAATTGAACTCACTAACACCACTGGAGTGGGACAGACCTTCATGAGTCGATTCAAGAAGGTAAATCCGTCCATCCCAGGCATGTGAACATCCAGAGTAACAACATCGGGATGCAGGCTAGTCACCAGCTTTTCGCCTTCTTCACCACTAGACGCCACCCCAACAATTTCTAAATCAGGGTGTCCTGAACAAATTTTTGTGAGCAAGAGTTGAAAGGTCTTTGAGTCATCGATGATCACTAGACGACGCTTACGGCCAGGCTTGATCTTCGAAATCAGTGATGGATTCGAACTCAGTGACTCCAAAAGATATTGAATGCGGCTGCACATCGCGAAGAAAAATGGAATCAGCTGACTAATGCGTTCGCTAGGCCTGAGCTTCATTCGAGCCCGCATATTTTCTTGGCGAATCAGCAATTCAAAGTCAGTTAGTAAATCTGAAAGTGGAGCATAACCAGTGGAAAAACAGGCAACGGTCAAAGCCGTTGCGACACTCAGTACAGGAGTGAAATCAAAGCTGTCTGACCCCGATTTCTTTTGCCGGTCTACTAGAGTCTGGATGGCTTGAATCAGGTTTTTGTTTTCAGAGACTGCCTGACTCACTGCGTTTAATACCGAGACACTGGGTTTCTCGCTACCCTCAGAGACAGGTGCATCCTTGAAATCATTCGATTTCTTGCTTGGGATCTTTGATTTAGCCTCACTCATACACTTACATTTCGGTGGTTTAAGCTCATTTCTTTATTGGAGTTTCCGAAAAGGAAATTATGGGTACGTCGAATTCTCTAAAGCAAAGACTGCGAAGAGTAACACATGTTGTAATTGCGGTCGGGGTAATCACTCTGCTTGGGGACATTGTTAGTTTTCGGGTCCTTCAAAATGCAAAAAATAGCTATAGACACACTGTCGACTGGATCATTCGTTTGGATGAAATTGGCGTAAAAACCAGAGATCTTACAATCTCTATTCAAACTCTAGACAACCCAATTGTTTCCGGAAAAAGGTCTCAGTTTGAAAAGACGAACCAGGCACTCAAAACGATCGAAAGATCAATCGAGGATCTCATCAGCACTGGGCCCTCTGAAGAAATCCTAAAGCTCTTGCAAGGATCAGCAGCTATTTTGGAAACTCAAATCAAACCCACAATTAGCCAATGGTACGATAGCCAGAGTGGCGACACAAAGAACGAAACTTCACTTTACAAGCAGTACCTGCCCTTAAAGAGTGCTCTCGAAGAGCTTCTGAACTCGTCAAAACAAAAGGCGCAGCAGGCATCCTTACACTACGGAGACCGTCAAAGCTTTCTTATGAGATTGGCTGCGATCGTTTTGGCGGTTTTCCTCACAGCAGCTACCGGTCTTTCGGTGATTCTGTCGCGACGTCTATCCGGAGCTATTATAGAAATTCTGTATGACCTGTCTGAATACTGAGCATGCTTCGGCCATCGAAGAGACGGCCGCAAGCATGGAAGAAATGACCGCGATGGTCACCCAGGCGAATACAAACGCTAATAGTAGCTTGGCACTTGCCCGCGATGCTGAACAACAGGTTGAAAAAGGAAAAGAGATTGTCGGGCAGATGAACGTAGCTATGCAACAGATTCAAGTAGCTAATACTAAGTTGAGTGCCATCTTAGGAATCATTGAAGACATTCGTTCAAAAACAACAATCATCAATGACATTGTCTTTGAAACTCGTCTCCTTTCATTTAATGCCTCAATCGAAGCCGCTCGCGCAGGCATTCATGGAAAGGGATTTGCTGTTGTAGCCGAAGAGGTCGGAAAACTTGCTAGTCTAAGCGGAAAAGCTGCAGGTGAGATTCGAACGCTCCTGGATTCCAGCGTGACAGAGGTCAACCACATTATTGGCACAACGCAGGAGAAAGTCACTGCAGCTAAAGGTGTAACTGAACAGTGCGGCCAAGCTTTCTTTTCGATGGCCGAGGGAATGAGACAGATCGCCGACGCAATGGAGGGAATTACAACTGCATCCAGACAACAAGAACAGGGCATTCGTGAAACCAATCGTGCGATGATGGACATTGCTCATGTCACCCAGAAGAATTCTTCTTCGGCCGAGAAAATGTTAGCCCAAGTCACCTCACTAGGCCAACTGGTGCAGTCTTTTACGGAAACCATCATGAATCTCAGGCTTTTTATTTCGGGGGATCTCAGTGAAAACCTCTCTAGACCTTCGAAAACCGGCTCGACTCCAAAGGCTGAGGTCCTCTCTTTCGGTTCAGCTAGTGATGCCCTCAGAGTTGATGAGCCTAGCAGTTTTGGCATGGAAGAGCCGGGAAGTGCTGACGCATCTTCTTCGCTGGAGAATTTTGAAGATCCAGGGTCGAATTTAAGCGGATTGGAACCCGGAGAAACATCCGGCTCGCTTTCAGCAGAGGACCTGGAAAAAGTGGGCGCAGCAGCGCTTACACCCAGCGATCCTTCTCCGAATCAATCTCTACGCAACGACAAAAAAATAAAAAGAAATGACAAGCGCTGGAAAGACGCCTCATAGCCGGGGCCGGTCTAAGATCTCAAAGTTAAATTCCTGATCCGAATATCAGTCTGCCCGATTCAACCACCCTAGTTTTTACCCGGCCTAATTCTTGAAAAGGCTCGATCCCATGTTACTCAAAAAACGTCATACCGTCCTAGACCAACATCAGTCTGAAAAACCCCGAGAGAGATGCCTTCAAAGCGGCCCCTCCTGCCTCAGTCTTCGTGAATGTTTGGCCTTAATCTTATCCTCCGGTCCTCCTGGGCAGGGGTGCTTAGGATTAGCTTCGGAAATTCTGAATCGTCCCGGCCAATGGCCTGATCCCATCGAAGAAGAGCGGGCATTCTTTATTTCAATGGAAGCTTCGGACGCAGCCTTTTTAGAGCAGGTACGGGGACTGGGCCCCGCCCTTAGGACGCGACTGATGGCAGCTTTTGAGGTTGGTCGCCGCTACAGCAAATACAGGTGCGAAAAACGAAAAGCCAATCAGAACGGAATGCATCCCGGAGAATTTACCCTAAGAAGTCTTGGTAAAATTTCCAACAAGAGACGTATGGAAAGCTTTGAGTGGTTGGGGTTTGTACCCGTCCACCGGAATGGACTGGTTGGAAATCTTTGTGAAATTGAAAGAGGAGTGCGGACCCACGTCAATACCGATCCGGCTGAGCTTTTCGCTAGAATCCTGGCACTTCGCCCTTTCGGGTTTTTTCTAGTTCACAACCATCCGTCGGGGGTTACGACCCCTTCGCAGCAAGATTTGGAGCTCACCCAACGGGTCAGCGCCATTGCCCGGCAGCTCGGAGTGAGGATGTACGGACACTGGATTGTCGCCCCCCACGGAGAAACCTTGCTCGATCCCTAAAAACCTGGCAGTTTCAGGACCTATGGCTGATTTCCAGAATTGTCCAAATTGTCAAAAGAGGGTTGAGCTTTGTGTTTGTTCTCAGATTCAGCCGCTGGACTCTAAAATCCATATTCTCATCCTTCAGCACCCGCAAGAACCCGATCATGAATTGGGTTCTGCTAGAATTGCCCATTTGGCACTGAAAAACTCTGACCTTCGGATTGGACTTTCTTGGAGAAATCTAGCTGACGCCTTAGGAAGACCGGCAAGCCCAGCGAACTGGGCAGTCCTTTACTTAGGCAGTGGAGTTAAGTCCGATGGTCCTACTCAACCCGGTCTAATCTTTGTTTCTAAAAAAGGCATCCCAGTTCCACGCCCTGAAAAGCTCGAGGGAATAGTCATCTTGGACGGAACCTGGAGTCAAGCCAAAGCCCTCTGGTGGAGAAACGCTTGGCTATTGAAGTGTAAGAGAGTGATCCTAAATCCCAAAACGCCCTCCCTCTATGGCCCCCTAAGAAGAGAACCTAGAAAGGAATGCCTCTCTACAACCGAATCAATTGCCGAAGTACTTTCAGAGTTAGGTGAACCCCGCGAGATTAGGGACTCTCTAAGAAAGAATTTCGCCCTTCTCCTGGAAAAATACAAAGGTCTTCACCCTGGAAGACGCCGCTAGGAAAAAACAGAAGTCTAGCGTTTTGCCCCTTTTTGCATATTCTTAAGCATATCCATGGCGGCTCTAAGTTGAGCATCTCGATTCCCGCCGCCACCCATCCCTGGCCCTCGGGGTCCCCGATTCATCCCTTGCATCATGTTTTGCATCCGAGCCATTGCCTCGTTCATATTCTTGGCGCCTGGAAATGCCATCTGCATCATTTGCTCACTGGCGGCTTTCAGCTTTAAGAAAATAAAAACATTGATCGCGGTTAAAACCAGCACAAAAACCCAACTGAGCACAATCCATATCGTCATGGCCGGACCTTAACCCAGGTCCAAGGTGAATTCCACTTCCTCCTTCACATTCGAAACGGCCAAGGCTATAGGGTTCTTCGCATGAGACTTTACTATCTCTTAGTATTTGTGCTTGGGGGGATTTTGGGAACAGCGGGAGACTTCTCGCACGTAGCATCCCAAACAGATGGATACGCTAATCCTTTATATCCCCTTCCAACAGGGCAACCATTCTGGGTTCCTTTGCTTTTTGGAAGCGCGAGCTTAGGAATCTGTATTTCCCATTTGTTGGGAGACCGCTTTTTAAAGCGCCCGGAAAACCTATTGGCGGAGTCTTGGCCGTCAGCGGTGTCTGGGGTTTTGGTTTTCTTAGGTCTCTACGTCACCAGCGGATTCCTTCCCTTACCTACAGGCGGAGCAAAAGACCTAGTCCTTTGGATCATTAGTTTGGTCTTCTGGTTGCTTGCGGATCGGACCTGGCAAGGGGCACTGCTAGCCGTAGGAACTGCAGTGGTCGGAACTTGCGTTGAAATCGGACTCACTCAGAGCGGAGCCTTCTTTTACACGCAGAATGAGAGTGGCTTTTTTGGCGTCCCCCCGTGGTTACCCAGCCTCTACATTGCCGCCTCTGTGGCTGTTGGAAATCTGGCAAGAACTCTGGAGAGAACTTTCAGCGTCCCGAAGTAGGCCATGCCGGTGGGAGCCCTTTTTTCGGGTCGAGGAGTGTTTCCTCTCCCATACACCGGTTGCAGATTGAATCTGGAACCACCCTTCCCACAACCGCCGTGCGGTCAGGGTTCCAAAATGGGCTAATGCTCCAGGTTTCCAAAAGCATAGAGGTCTCCTCATCGTTCAGAGGCAACCTGTTCATGGGGAAAGAGATATTAAGGTGAAATTTCCTCAGCCATTTTTTCAAACTTAGCAGGGAGTCTTCCACCTGGGGAGATAGCCGCGCATTATAACAGGCGGTTTTTCCCTCATTCTCACTTTGGAAAAAAATCTCGCGTGGCACAGGTAGAGTCTTCATGACCTCCTGAACGCAACTCGGGGCTTCCTCCGGGTCTTCAAGTTCCAAGACCGGAACAATCTCCCGCTTTAATAAATAGTTGAGGTGAATTTCTTTTCCCGTTTCGTTGACCTGCTTTAGACAAATTCGGAGTGCAGCTAATGGAAACTTCTCGAAAAGCTGGGGATACGGCTGACAATCCAATTTAGCATTCGGCTTCGTCTTACTTTCATAGTCCCAATCCCCCCGATTTGCCTGGGGTTCTGCGCCCATCTGTAGCGGCCTCCGAAAGTGGAGATTATGAAGGAATAGAGTCTGAAGTTCGTGCTCCTCCTTGACAGGGCCGGACGAACAGCCAGCCTGAACAAGAAGGATTAACAGGATCAAGCCAGAGAAAAGAATTTGCACTTGAGATTATTTCCTAGGTTTGGCCGTCGCAAACGCTTGTAAATAGCGACTAGCAAGAGGACGTTTCATTTTTTTGGAAAAGCGAAGGCTCTCGCGGCACAGCAAATCGAGCGAAATCCCGGTTTTCATTCCCATTCCTTCCAACATATAAACCAGATCTTCGGTAGCTAGGTTTCCGGTAGCACCGGGAGCAAAAGGACAGCCTCCCAACCCGCCGACAGAGGAATCGAAAATTCGCACTCCGTAGTCCAATGAACGCAAGGCATTCGCTAGAGCGGTTCCCCGAGTATCATGAAAATGGACTGCAGTAGCCTTGACCCCTAACACTTTCAGGGCCGAGGGAATAAGCGCATCGACCCCACCTGGGGTTGCTACACCGATGGTGTCGCCAATTGAAATCTCGTCGGCACCTATATCCGCTAACCTTTGAATCACTCGCAATGCTTGAACCGGACGGACTCGACCCTCGAAAGGACAACCAAATGCAGTCGAGACATAACCTCTGACCTTGAGCCGCGGCCCTATTTCCCTCTTGGCCTTAAGGATGACTTGTTCAAATTCCTTGAGCGATTGCTGAATCGACATCCCAATATTTCGTTTTACGAAACTTTCCGTTGCGGCAGTGAAAACTGCAATATGCGAAGCGCCTACACTTAAGGCTCGCTCTAACCCCTTACGATTAGGAACCAAACACCAAGGACGAGCTTGGTTCAGTTTTAGTTTGCCAGTCTGAATAGCCAGATAGATTTTTTCGGAATCGGCCATCTGTGGAACTCTGTCTGCCCGAACAAAGGCTCCCAATTCGATATCTTTGATGCCCGCAGCAATCAGTGAGTTGACCAACTGAAGCTTGTCCTGAAAAGAAACTATTCGCGCTTCATTTTGTAATCCATCGCGCGGCCCCACTTCAAAGATCCGAACTGATTCACGCCCCATCGATCATCCCCTCTTTTCCTCCAGGTCTAGAAATCGTGCTCCTGGAGAAATCTGCTGTCCTTCTTCAACTAAAAGACGGAGTACCACTCCGTTAAAGGGAGCCTTTATAGCAAATTCCATTTTCATGGCCTCGACCAAAATCAAAGGATCACTCTCTGCAACCTGATCCCCTTTTTTAACTAAGATTTTTCGAATTTTACCTGGAAACTGAGCCACTAAGTCAGCGTCCGAGCTTGCCTGCCCCGACGAACTCAAGGTTTGCCTTTGCTGGCTTAGTTCGCCAGACCAAAGCACGCCCCCACTAGAAAGACTGACCCTTCCTTTTTTCCCCCAAAAACTGAGCCGCACCGGTTTCAAGGATTCTGAAGAACCTGCTGGCGGATAGGCAATCATCCATCCCCCCGGTCGGATCTTAAACGTCCACCCCTGAACTGGGTTTGTAGAAAATTTTTTCCCGTGAAATTTAAAAGTAAAACTCAAAACGGAAACCCCTTTCTGGCAAATCCGGTCCAGGGCGAAATTTCCGAACCCTTGGAAGATCGGTGCCCGTCTCCTGAAAATGAGACCCCCTCCATTGAGGCCGCCTGAGCTGCAAGCCAAAGCTGAAGATCAGTCTCAGAAGGTTTAGGCGAGAAGCCCTGCATCTCCGCGCCTAAAAATCCAGTGTAGACTTTTCCGGCCAGAACTTTCGATTCTTGAGTCAGTGCCAGAAGGTAGCTTTGATTGGTGCCTAGCCCCAAAACAACTGTTTCTTCCAATGCAAACTTCATCCGAGCAATCGCGAGATCTCGATTGGGAGCATGGACAATAATTTTTGCTAGCATCGAGTCGTACTGTGCACCCACACTCTGTCCTTCTTCAATTCCACTATCAACTCGAATTCCAGCTCCTGTTGGCCATCGCAGTCTTTCAACTCTTCCTGGGGTCGGAATAAAACCCTGAGCTGCATCCTCAGCATAGAGGCGGACTTCAATCGCATGTCCACGCGCTTCTGGCGTGTGCCGAAGGACAGAAGACTTTGGCTGCAGGGCCTGTTCAATTTGACAGTGGACTAGATCTAAACCAGTCACTAGCTCAGTAACGGGATGTTCAACTTGAAGACGGGTATTCATTTCCAAGAAATAAAACTGCCCGTCTTCATCGACTAAAAACTCGATTGTGCCCGCGTTCCGGTATTGTGTCTTTTTAATGAGCTTTAACGCAGCCTCAAAAAGCCCATCTTTCACTTTCTGATCCAAATGAGGGGCGGTAGCCTCCTCCCAAATTTTCTGATGCCTCCGCTGGAGAGAGCAATCCCGTTCATGAAGATGGACTCCATTTCCCGCACCATCACCAAATATCTGAATTTCGATATGACGAGGTCGGGCAAGGTACCGCTCTAAGAATAAAGTGCCGTCTCCAAAAGCAGAAATCGCTTCCGCCGATGCGCTTTCGGCCGCTTCCTCTAGATCTTGCGGACGATCAACTCGCCTCATTCCCTTTCCTCCCCCACCTGCGGACGCCTTGAGAAGAAGAGGAAATCCTACTTTTTTGGCTGCTTCTTGAATATTCTCGCCTTTTTTCACCCGTGCCCACGGTAGAACAGGAACGCCCTGTTGTGCAGCGAGGTCCTTGGCAGCGATTTTACCCCCCATTAAGTCCATCGTTTCTGAGCGAGGGCCGATAAAAGAAAGACCTGCCTCTTCGACCTTTTTAACAAAAAAAGACCTCTCAGATAAAAATCCATATCCGGGGTGAATCAGCGACGAACGGCTGCGGAGAGCTGCCTGAACTAAAGACTCAGGGTCAAGATAACTGGTCACTTCTTGAACCTCGTCCGCGTAAGTCACATGCCGTGCTTCTTCATCCCCGGGTGCGACCACACCCACAGTGGAAATTCCCATTTCCCGGCAGGTCTGAAAAATTCGACACGCAATTTCAGATCGATTGGCGACTAAGACTTTGGGTTGCGCAGCCACGGTGAATCTCCATTCCAAAGAAAAGCAAAGGACTCTTACTTCTTAACGAGCCACGAAGGCTTTCTTTTTTCCAGAAAGGCCCGGACTCCCTCTTGACCCTCCGGAGTGACCCTTAAATCGGCAAGAACCTCTGCCACATAGCCGAGAGGGTCTTTAAGTGACTTCCGATGTTCAGGCCAAGACAATTCCAGCACTAACCTTTTTGCCACACCTATCGCATTCGGGCCACACTGAAGAATATTTCCCAAAATCCTCTCGACGGATTGTTGGAGCGCAGCATGATCCTCAACACACTCATGAACAAGACCGATCTCCCTAGCCTTGGCTCCCTGAAATCGTTCGGCGCTAACAAAAAGCCCTCGGGCGTGGGAAGCGCCTATTTTAGAAACAACAAACGGCCCAATACAAGCAGGCACTATCCCTAGGCGGACTTCGCTTAAACTGAATTCAGTCGTCTGCACTGCCACCACGATATCGCAAACACTGACTAATCCCACTCCCCCACCAATGGCGTGACCCTGGACCGCACCGATCAGGGGCTTTGGGCATTCATTCATAAGGGCAAACATTTCGGTTAGCTTACGGGTGTCCTTTAAGTTTTCCTCGCGGGTCAGATCCACCGACCTTTTCATCCAATTCAGATCGCCACCTGCGCAAAAGGATGCCCCTTCGCCAGCAAGAACGACCGCTCGGACATCATTCTTTTTCGCATCCTCACTGAAAGTACGGGTTAGATCTTCAATGACCTGATCGTTAAAAGCGTTTCTCACCTCAGGTCGATTTAAAGTGACGTAGAGAACACCCCTTGAATCCCGGTTCACTTTCAAAGTCGCATATGCCATAGCTCAATTCCTTTATCGTGATATCTCAGAGTAACATTCCAACAGCACAGCAGCATGGCAGCCTTCACTGATTGATCCCGCGGGTACGGCCATACGCAATGCGATGAAGACATCTTCATCGTCGGGAATAAAAAATCAAGTTTTAAAGAAATAATACGTTGTAACCCTATGCTATAATTCATAATTTTTTATTTGACAACTAAGGGACCTTGCAGCAATACGGTAAAAATTCGTTTTGGACATTTCGAATTTAAGAAAACCAAGGCGAAGAATGATCGAACGAACTCGAAATACTCAGTGTTCGAGTTTTAAATCAACCACTGAGAAGGTAAGGACACAATGAAAGCATTCAACACTCGCGAAATCTCTCATAGAACCTGTCATATTATTCGAGATGAAAGACTGTCTCGAGATTTGACTCAGATAGAGATGGCAAGTGAACTTGGAATTTCTCAATCCGCTTTGTCCAAAATTGAGAATCTCGCGATGACACCTACTTTAATCCCATGGCTTAAATTCTGCTCTGCATTTGGTTTGCCTGCAAATTTGCCTATGGATGAAAAGCTCTATAAAGGCTGGATCAAGGAACTAGAAAAAAAGTCAACAAAGGGGTCCAGTAGGTCAACACGGCTCAACTAGTTTGCGTTGATAGAAAAATGGAGGGGGACTTTCGGAGACACGATCTGACACCTTTCTCGAGAGTCCCTTTTTGTTTTTCTTTTTTGCTCTTCAAACTCAACTGAAGTCAAGCTAAGTTGATTTCATGTTAATCCTTAAATCGCACATCAAGACTTCATCCCAAGAATTTCAGGAAAATACTAAACACAATCAAAAGATAGCTAAAGAGTTAACCGATAAGCTTCAAAAAGCCAGAGAAGGTGGAGGGAGTGAATCCCGCTCAAGGCATGAAAAGCGAGGCAAACTTTTTGTGCGAGACCGAATTGCACAACTCATTGACCCAGGAAGCCTGTTCTTGGAGCTTTCGCCGCTTGCTGCGGATTCAATGTATGACGGCGCTGCACCGTCGGCGGGGGTAGTAACCGGCATCGGTATCATCCATGGTCGCGAAGTCATGATTGTCGCTAACGACGCCACAGTCAAAGGCGGCACTTATTTTCCAATCACCGTGAAAAAACACTTGAGAGCGCAGGAGGTCGCACGCGAAAATCGCCTTCCCTGTATTTATCTGGTGGATTCTGGTGGAGCGTTTCTTCCTATGCAAAGCGAAGTCTTTCCTGACCGTGATCATTTCGGAAGGATTTTTTATAATCAGGCCCAGATGTCAGCCTTAGGAATTCCTCAAATCGCAGTAGTGATGGGTTCATGTACTGCCGGCGGAGCTTACGTACCGGCCATGTCCGATGAAACAGTCATTGTTAAGAATCAGGGAACCATCTTTTTGGGCGGACCGCCGTTAGTCAAAGCCGCTACTGGAGAAATTGTCACCGCCGAAGAACTCGGAGGGGGTGATGTTCACTGCAGAACCTCCGGAGTGACCGATCATCTTGCCGAAAACGATCAACACGCTTTGGAGATCACCCGAGATATTGTCGCCCACCTCAATCGAAAATCTAAGACCCGTGTGGAACGGCTTAGCGTCGAAGACCCCGTTTATGATCCAGAAGAGCTTGCCGGCATTATTCCTACTGACCTTCGGAAGCCCTTTGACGTCCGTGAAGTGATTGCCCGAACGGTAGATGGTTCACGCTTTCATGAATTCAAACCGCTCTATGGAACGACGTTAGTATGTGGTTTTGCCCATATTTGCGGCTACCCGATCGGCATCCTTGGAAACAATGGAATTCTTTTTTCGGAATCCGCATTAAAAGCGGCTCACTTTATTGAGCTTTGCACCCAGCGGAAAGTTCCTCTTCTGTTTTTACAAAATATTACTGGGTTTATGGTGGGCAAGAAGTATGAATCCGGGGGAATCGCCAAAGACGGTGCAAAGATGGTCACTGCGGTGTCTAATGCCGCTGTCCCAAAATTTACTGTCATTATCGGCGGCAGCTTTGGTGCAGGAAATTATGGAATGTGTGGACGCGCCTACCAGCCTCGCCTCCTTTGGATGTGGCCGAACGCTCGAATCTCGGTCATGGGGGGTGAGCAGGCGGCGGGAGTTCTTTCCCAGGTCAAAATGGAACAGCTCGAAAAACAAGGGAAGAAACTTTCAGCGGAAGACATTGAAAAAATTCAACGCCCAATCCGGGAACAATATGAACAAGAAGGAAGCCCCTACACAAGCACGGCTCGCCTTTGGGACGACGGAATCATTCTGCCCTGGCGAACCCGTGAGTACCTTTCATTGGGCCTCTCTGCGGCCTACAACGCTCCCGTTCCTGGTACCGAGTTTGGCGTATTCCGAATGTAGGTAGGCAAGTCCTGCCGACTGGCTGTTTACATCGGACCCAGCTAAACTAAGAGGGAATGCCTCCGACCTCAAAAATCAAGTTAGTAATCAGTGACTTTCATTTGTCGCGAGGCAAGTGGCTTGCCAACGGTCGCAGAAATCCGCTGGAAGACTTCCACCAGGATGACCGGTTTGAGGAGTTTTTAAACTTCTACAGCACCGGAGAATATGAAAACTCGGAAGTAGAACTGATCGTCAATGGAGACTTTTTTGATCCTTTGGCTGTGATCCCTTTGCCAGGTCCTAACGGAAAATTTCCAAAAATGGAGTACCCGCAAGAAGTTGAAGAATCGGCAGCAGTCGAGAAAATTTCTACTATTTTGGATGGCCACCCTATTTCGGTACAGGGGCTAAAAAACTTCCTGGCCCGCGGAAAAAAAATTGTATTCCGTTGGGGCAATCACGACGCGGCTCTTTTATGGCCAGCCGTACAGAAACTTCTGAGACAGCGACTTGCGCCCCCCCAAGAAAATCAGATCGAATTTCAACAAAGACCCTATGTATTTGATCGAATTTGTGTCGACCATGGTCACCAATATGAAACTTTGAATCATTTTGATGAAAACCACATCTTTATTGAAAGAAAAACTCCTCAAGGAACCAAACGAATTCAAAACCTTCCCTTTGGTAGCTTTTTTGTGATGGGATTTTTAAACCGGGTCAAACTGCAACGAAGCTATATCAACCTGGTTCAACCCCTGCGCCTCTACATTCGTCTTTCCTTACTCTTGGAGCCGATGTTCTTTTTTGTTCATGGCTTTTTAGCTGGATGGTTTTTTATAAAAATGCGTTTTATCACTCACCCGATGCGGTTTGCCCGCCTGAAAAAAACCTTAATGCTGATTTTTGAAGCCTTTCGGCGAGTCTCACTAGAGGACACGGCAGAAGCCATGTTTCAGTCTCATGCGGGGATGGTTTCCAATTTTGACACCATCATCATGGGCCATAATCACCAAGCTACCGTCCGGGTCTTTCCAGGAGGAAAACAATATATCAACACAGGAACCTGGATTCCCATTACGAGCCTGGACATGAACACTCTAGGTCACCGAATTTTAAGAACCTACGCACTTATTGAATATATCGATGGAAAGCCTCGCGCCTCGCTAAAAATTTGGCACGGTGAGCCCCACCTGACCGACGACTTTGCTTGAAACTTGTCCTCACGTTTTCGATTTTATTGGAAATTCACGCCATTTAAAGCGACAAAGTCTTTCATGATTCAAAAAGTCTGGTTGGCTTTCACAGGTCTTGTTTCCATCCTGGTGATCATCTTCACCTTACTTCTGATCAATGCAACCCAGCTCTTGAGTGCCATCCTCGTTCGGCCTTTTTCTGAAATGGCTTTCCGCCGATACAATACAGGCTGTGCTGCGTTCATTTGGAGATGGTGCATCATCGCAGTCGAAAAAGTTCAGGCCGTGCCCATTATTTTTACCGGCGACGAACTGCCGCAAAACGAGAATGCCGTCATTATTAGTAATCATCAAGAACTGACCGATGTCCTGTTCATGTTAAGTATTGCTGAAAGAAGTGGCCGACTCAGAGATCTTAAGTGGTTTGGCAAAGATGCACTCAAGCACGTACCCGCTTTTGGTTGGGGTCTAAGATTCATTGATTGTGTCTTTCTGAAACGCGACTGGACTAAAGACCAAACATCCATTGAAGCCACTTTTGAAAACCTTTATAAAAACAAAATTCCACTTTGGCTGATTAACTTCATGGAAGGGACCCGCGCGACTCCGTCAAAAATCAAAGCCAGTCAGGCGCATGCAGAACGAACGGGCCTCAAGCCTTTGAAAAATCTGCTCCTACCGCGTCCTAGAGGATTTATTGCGACAATCCGGGGACTGAAAGAACAATTGCATGCGGTATACGATGTTACACTCTCGTCAGAAGATCATCCCTTCAGTTTAAAAGAGCTAGTCTTTGGTCCGATCCGCCCAATGCATATTCATATTCGAAGGTACCCAATCGAGGCTTTACCAAAGTCTGACGCTGAATTGACCGCTTGGTGTAGAACCCTATTCGAAAACAAAGACCAGATGATTGAAAACTTTAAAGCCACTCACCAGTTTCCAGCTACCCACGCTTAAGAGGTCTGTAGATCAAGCCCACCAGAACAAAAGTGGCAAGCATGATCAGAGTGGAAAGCGCGTTGATTTCCGGGGAAACCCCGAACTTGATCATTGAATAAATCTTCAGAGGCAGAGTATCGGAACCTACACCTGCCGTGAAAAACGTGATCAAGAAGTCGTCAAAGGACAAAGTAAAGGCCATCAAAGCGCCAGACAAAACTCCGGGCCAGATCAAAGGAAAGGTCACCCTCCAAAAGGTTTGAAAAGGTGTAGCCCCCAAATCTCGGGCAGCCTCTTCCAGAGAATAGTCAAAGCCATGCAACCGAGCCTTCACGGCAATGATGACATAAGACATACAAAACGTAATATGGGCCAAGATGATCGACAAACTTCCTAGGGTCATCCTCAGCATGACGAACCAGATGAGCATCGCTATTCCGAGAACAATCTCGGGCATGATCAAGGGGATATACGTAAAGACATCGAAAACCTGACGCCCTGGAAAACGAGCCCGTGTCAGAGCCAGTGCCGCTGAAGTTCCTAAAACCGTAGCCCCTAGCGTGCTCCAAAAGCCGACATAGAGGCTCATTTCCAAGGCTGCTAAAACCTCAGTATTATTCCAAAGCAGGCGATACCATTCGAGAGTCCACTGTCTAGGTTCCAAGCCCCCAGTTGCCTGAGTCAGAAAGGAATAAACCATCAGGGTAACCAAAGGAATATAGAGCAGTAGGAAGCCGAACGCGGTCATTCCACGGGCAAACCACGAAGAGCCAGGGCGAAGACGACTCGACTTAGATGCCATTTGTAGCTCCCTCTTCCGCCTTTTCCCGTGCCCTTTCAGATCTTAGGAAAATCACCAGGCAAACCATCACTACCAGAATCAACAAGAGCGAAAGTGCCGCACCAAAAGGCCAATCTCGCGTTTTCAAAAACTGCTCGGTGACCAAGTTTCCGATCAACAAGGTTCTAGCTCCACCGAGTAGGTCTGGAATCACAAACTCGCCTAAGGCCGGGGTAAATACAAAAATAAGTCCGGTTACAATCCCCGGACGGGTCAGGGGGAAAAGGACTCGCCAAACAGTCTTCCAGGAAGAGGCTCCTAGGTCTTTAGCGGCCTCCAAAAGCGAGAAATCAAACTTCTCTAGAGCCACAAAAAGCGGCAAAACCATAAACGGCAGATAGTTCGTCACCATCCCCATCCAAACTGAAATACTGCTATTTTCAAAAGGAATCGATTCGTGGATCAATCCAAGACTTAGAGCCAGTTGATTGATGGGGCCATACTCTCCAAACAAAACTTTGGTGGCATAGGCCCGGACCACAAAATTTGTCCAAAACGGGATCACCACCAGCACCATTAGGATGGACCGGACCTTCTTAGAGGAAGTCGCCATCACATAGGCCATAGGGTAGCCAATCACCAGACAACTCGTCGCTGTCAAAAGTGCGAGCTTCACACTGTTCCACAAAATCTTTAGGTAGAGCCAATCGGTGGCTCTGAGGTAGTTTTCAAGGGTGAACCGATGAACCACACCCCCATAAGTTCCTTTTGTAGAAAAACTATAAATTCCAACGATGACCAGAGGAACTAAAAGAAACCATAGAAACCATCCCAAAGCGGGCAGGACCAAAACAGGGGGCCGTTTCATCGGCTTCACTCGCTCAGACAATTCTGTCTCCAGGGGTTGGAATGGGGGTACTTGAACTGCCCTCTGCTGCAACGGGTTCGGTTGGATTGGAAACCGTAGACCCTCCCTCCGGCAGGGGAAGGGCACTGTCCCTACCCATTAAGATGCAATCTTCTGGGGACCAGGCCACAAAAACTTTATCGCCTACTCCAAAGGGTTTTCGAGCAGTGACCGCCGAGTTGGGCTGACTCACCAAAAGGGGCTGGAGGCTTCCATCCTTAAATTGAACGTAAAACAAGGTGACCGGACCCTGATAAAGGACTTCTTTGAGGGTGCCTTCAATTCCGTTTTGTTCAGGTCCAGGTGCTGATTTCAAAAGTTTGAATTTTTCGGGGCGAATCAAAACTCGAACAGCAGTCCCAACCGGCGCTACCGGCAGTGGCCTTGAACCATCTCGTGAAGGTTTGACAACTAGGGGACGTTTGGAGGGGCCGGAAACCACTACTGCATCGGAGCGGGTCTCTTTGACTTCCCCTTCGATAGAATTAATCGATCCGATAAATTTGGCGACAAAAAGGGTTTTTGGATATTCGTAAATTTCCTGCGGGGTTCCAACTTGCTCGACCAGACCCTGGTTCATGACCGCAATTCGATCCGAAAGAGTCAAAGCCTCTTTTTTACCCAGGCGAGCGATTCCTCAACCCGAGTTTTGAGCTCAGATGGAGCCACTTTTTTCATTTTCAGACCAAAGGCGATGTTTTCCCAAACGCTCAGATGAGGGAAAAGAGCATACCTTTGAAAGACCATATTAAACTGGCGTTGATTTGCAGGGAGAAGGTCAATTCTTTGCCCGTCTTGAAGGATTTGGCCTTGAGTAGGAGTTTCAAATCCGCCTAGCATCCTCAAAAGAGTGGTTTTTCCGCATCCAGAGGGGCCTAGCAGAGAAAAGAACTCCCCCTCGCGAATGTTCAGACTCACCCCTTTGACAGCGGCAACAGAACCATAGGATTTTTCTAGCGATCGTATTTCAAGCATTCTTGGTTTCACTCTTTTTTTGGGAGGGGTCGTCTTATCATAGTTTTGTTAGCACCCAAACAAAATCTAACATCCGAAAGCGGTTGTAGCCAAGCCTCTCAGGGCATTTGCTGTTCGAATCGTAATTTCGGCCTTAGTTTATTCCGTGGTGTAAGACTCCGTCGCTCAGTTTCGAACGCTTAACTCACTAAGTTAGATTTCCACTGCTAGAAGGGCCAAAAAAAAAACGCCCACCCATTCGGGCGGGCGTTTTGAATTGTTTCGAATAAATTCTTATTTGCCTTCGACGCCCGTTGCTTTGCCGTCTTTAATTTTGTCTTCAATCTGTCTCACTCTTTCCTTCACAACGGTACCACGACGGGAGTTCTTCGTGGGGCAAGGCACTTCCTCGGGCTTCATCTCACCGGATGATCTCGCATTGATTGCTTTAACCCTGTCCTTAACGCTCTCCGCAAAGGCTTGTCCGAAACCAAAAACAGCAACTAACAAAGCCAAAATCGATAATTTCCTCATAACCCTGTTTACCCCTTTTCTATAAGTCTAATAGATTAATTTTTAAATATCAAATAGATATAGTCAACAACTAACAACACATAACTAATTGAAACTACTACTCTATTCATACTCTACCGATAGCTCCAGCTTCATCTTTTCCCACCCATTCCAGAACTAAGCCTTCCTTAAAAAGTAAGGCTCACACCTGCCGGACGGATAATATCGAGCAGATTTTGGAAGGCCGAAGTGACTTGCAGCGCAATCTTCCTTCCAGCCGTGCTATCGACCTTCTTAATTTCCCCAGTATTCGTGTAAGTCACTCGAATTGTTCCAACAGCAGGGTCGGTGATTTCCTCTGGCTTGGAGTCTTCGTTGTATTTGAAGTTCACTTGCCGGTGATTTTGATCCACCAGACTCATAATTCTACCACTATTGTCGTAGGCTAGCTTGACGCCCTTACCTTCAGAGTTCTTGGCAAATTTGAGGTTACCTTTAGCATCGTATTCGAACGTCGACCAGCTGACTTCTTTCTTATCAAACTTCGAATACTTCGCCACTCGGTCCACTTTTCCAACTGTAGGATCATAGTGAAGCTCAGTAATTTCACTGGGCGTAGTTTTTTTGGTGACATGCCCTTTGGTGTCGTACTCAAAGGTCGTGACATCCGACCCGTGCTTGATCTGGAGAGGTAGGCCGCAACACTCGTTATAGGTAGTATCAGTAACGTCCCCATCCGCAACCACCTTTAACCGTCGAGTCCATTCTCCCCCGTCCTTATAGGTGGCGAATTCGTACTCGTAATAGGTCTTGCCGATAGGCTTTTTATCGCTTCCTTTAACAGTAACCGTAACTCCAAAAATATTTCCTTTGATATTGTAAACATACTCAGTCAAGGTGCCATCACGGTCCTTCACACTTTTTACATGCTCGGACTTGTCCTGTCCCCAGTACGCAACTTCCATGCTGGTTTTGTCGGAGTAATTGATCCCCACCAAGTTGTGGCGTCCAGCGGTGTCGTATTTAAAGGTATATTCGTTGCCGTCGACATCCACACTCTTGGTCAGCTCAGCTCTATCATTGTAGCTAAAGGTAGCGGATTTGCTATTTTCCCCATCAATCTTGGTCAAGAGACCTTGGTTGTTGTACTGGAAAAACATCTTCCGATTGAAGTTGTCCACCAGCTTGGACATGTGTCCATCTTTTCCGTACGTAAAATCAATGAAATTTCCATTCTTGTCGGACACCCGGAGAAGCTTTCCGTTTTCTCCGAATTTTTCAACCTTTCCGCTTTCAGATATTCGAAGATAACCGCCTTGAACTCGACTGATAAACTGAAAGCTAAAACGATTGGAAATCAGCTTTGCATCATTCTTAAGCTGACGAGGTTTTAATTTCCCCTGATCCACAAACTTCTGCCATTCGTCATTTCGGAAAGTCGCGTCTGTCTTCAGCTTGTTAGTATAAGTTTGAATCCCACCGCCACTGCCGGCAACCCCAGCTTTCACTGCTGTATCTACAATCTCCTTAACAGCCTTATCAAGCTCGGCTGCATTAAAAGCCGTGGGAGTGAAGCGATTTTCTGCACCGCCGCCGTACTCGTGAACCACCGCGCTGCCATCAGCCGAGATTGTCAAATAGACTTCGTACTCGTTACCCCAGCCCCATCCGTACACTCCTTTAAATGGAGTCTTAGAGTTGTAAATTCTTTCCATTTTGGGCTCAAACCCACCCGAATAAATAATGTCCGTATAACCGATGAAGAAGTTTCCGTTCTTGAGCTGAACACTGGCCTGAACCTGAGCAGGCCCCGTCGCCAATAGCGTTGCAACAAACAAACCTAACGTCCAATTTTTCAACTGATTCATTCAGCCCCCTCTGACCACACCCCGGCTTTAGAATTTCAAAAGAACGAAATTATCCGTTTATAAACAACGGAT
>JACPOE010000035.1 GCA_016185105.1 Bdellovibrio sp. | reverse complement strand
CGTTGGACAGAGGGAGAGTGAAGGAAAAAAGGGTCCCCTGTCCCTCAACGCTCTTTACACGAATGCTGCCCCCATGAAGCTCGATAAAGTACTTCGAGAGGTAAAGACCTAGCCCGCTGCCCTTCACTTGAGGTTGGGTTGGATTTAAAAGACGGCCAAATTTTCTAAACATGAGCGGTAGCTGGTCCTTGGGAATTCCTGGTCCAAAATCTTCGACCTCGCACCGGATGAACCCATCTTCCTCTCGTGAGCGAACAATAATTTTGGATCCAGGGGGGCTATACTTAATTGCATTATCAATAAGATTGGAAATCACTTGCCGCATCAACCCTTCATCAAACTCGAGTGCAAATAGGGGGTCCAAAGACTCTTCGATTTGGATTTGCTTTTGTTGGGCAATAGGCCGCAACCTTTTCAGAGCCTGGGTTATGACGCCGTTGATATCATTAGTTTTTTTATTCAAAATGACCTTTTGGGACTCAATTCGGGACAGGTTAAGAATACTCGTGATGAAATTTTTCATCTCGTTGTTGCTGTTTTCAATCGAATCAATCAGGACTTTCCAGTCGGACCTTTTTTCTGGGGGGAGGTCTACCTCTCGTCTCAAACGTTCGGCTGTTGCCTGAATCTTTGCTAACGGGGTCTTGAGGTCGTGGCTGACTAGAGAGAGAAAGTTAGTCTTCATCTTATCCAGCTCGCGTAGATACTGGGCTTGTTTGAGGGCTCGCCACTGTAAATTGTCCTGCAAGGCAAGCCGATAGCCGGTAAAGACCAGGTAGCTGACGAGTAATGAGAAAATAATATTTGCTGAGGGAAAGTAGATTCCCCAAATTTGAAACAAAAGCTGGAACAAGCAGACTACGACTATCAGTCCTACGCCAATAATGGCCATGGCACTTGTCAGTACGGGGTAATACGTGATCATAAAAGCGGCTAATACGATCATCGAAAGGTGAAGGACGAGGCGATAGGGCCACGAGACGACAAGAATCTTCCTTGGAGGGGGTTGGTCCTGCGTTCCGCTGCGAGGAGGGGGGCTTAAGGGCAGATTTTGAACGAAGATCCTATGTCGGGGAGGATCTGGCTTCCAAAGCGTTGAAATGTCTATCCTAGCGGAATAAATACGATTTTCGGTTTCCGCAAAAGGAACCAAAGACAGTACCAGACAGACAGCCACGCGAAGCAAAAAGGATGAGGTCTTCATAAATTCAAAACCATTCTGCCGGAATCCAACTTTCCATCATCTTGTCAGAATCCTTTATGGCTACTTGACTAGATGAGTGCAGTTATGGCTTATGTGTATTTAATGAGTTTGGGACAAGCCGTCAATCTTTGGTATGAGCGCAAAGTAGTAGAGCGTTCTTTTTTGGGTCAGTTTCTCCGGAAACTGCGACGCTTCTATCTAGGTACGTTTAAGCCGGAATACATTCAAAAAGCGATTGAAGAAACCCGCCAGGGTGAATGCCATCGCTGTGGCCTTTGCTGTGAGTTGATCTACCGATGTCCTTTTTTGGGCAAAGATAGTCAAAACCTACCCTATTGCAGAGTCTACGGAGACCTCAGACCTGCTAATTGTAAAAATTATCCGTTTGATTCCAAAGATGCTGAAATTGATCAGTGTGGGTATTCCTTTAAGCCCAAGGTCGATTCCAAACCCATTGTCATTCAGCCTGCAGCTCACAAGGCTGGAACAGTAGAGGTCGAGAAAAAGGTCATTGCTGAAGATTTGCGAGCTGTTCATGGGGCCACCCCTGAAACGTCTCAAAATACCTCGCAACGTGCTTCCGGGGTCTAACTCTCATGGGTTTGATTGCAGGTTTTGCCAAAATAGATGAAGTCCTAAAACATCCTGTAGTTACAATAGGTAATTTTGATGGGTTCCATTTGGGTCATCAAAAGATCGTCCAACTTGCCATCCAAGAGGCAAGGCTTCGGGGAGGACAGGCTATTGCATTCACCTTTCGTCCTCATCCGCAGGTCATTCTAAGACCCCAAGGTGAATTTCAGCTTCTTTCTACCTATGATGAGAAAGCCGCACTTTTATCAGATTTCGGGGTTGATGTGGTCATAGAAGAACCCTTCAATCGAGAGTTTTCGGAGACCTCCTCGAATACCTTCTTTAATGAAATTCTCTTGAAACGGATTGGGGTCGAAGCCATCGTCGTGGGTTATGACTTTGCGTTTGGTAAAGGGCGGACGGGTCATCTTGAAAGCCTCAAACAGTTTTGCGATCAGGCTGGCGTTTCTCTGCAGGTGGTTCCACCACACCAGGTAGATGGAGAAGTCGTCTCCAGTTCTCGAATTCGTGAACATTTGAAAAACGGGAATCTTCCTGCAGCTCGGGGTTTGCTGGGACGGAACTTTAGCTATCAGGGTACAGTGATCCGGGGTGAAGGAAGAGGTCGCAAGCTAGGATTTCCTACGGCAAATCTAGAAATTGAAAGCAAGCTAGCACTGCCCTTAGGAGTTTATGTTACCGAGGTCTGGGTTGGGAATTCCAAGTATCGCGCCGTTACAAACGTAGGTGTTCGACCTACCTTTCACTCCAGTTGGGTTGGTTCTGTGCCTTTAGTAGAAGCTCATCTCTTAGGTGTGAGTTTAGATCTTTACGGGCAGCGGGTGCAGATTCATTTTATTGAAAAATTGAGAGATGAAAAAAAGTTTAGTACTCCGGATGCCCTTAAGCTTCAGATTTCTGAAGATGCAAAAATTGCCGACCAAGTTCTCAGAAATATTAAATAGGCAAAATTTAACCTGCAAAATCGTTCTGTTTGTAATACTTAGCGCGTCTATTTGTATTTTTTAAATGACAAAGAATTCCCTGGGTCTCAACATAGAGTGTACGGGGAAGCTATGTCACGCCAATTGGCTGATATCTTATTTAAAGATAAATTAATCACCCAGCCTCAATTGACTGAGGCTATTGAGGCTGCCAAAACTGGCAAGAGTCATGTCCGCTTCCTGATCGAAAAAAAGTATGTCGCAGAAAATAAGCTTCTCTACCATCTCAGCCAAAAATACGGACTCCCCAGCGTTAATATTGCCAAGTTTGAGATCAATCCTGATGTCATTAAGAAAGTTCCGATCGATCTAGCCAGAAAGACCCAAGTCATTCCCGTTCAGGCAAATCAGGGCACCCTGGTAGTCGCTCTTGCAGACCCTACGATGGTGACGGCTTTGGAAAATCTTAAGTTCGTTGTAAAAATGAACGTTGAGGCCGTCCTAACTTCCTACTCTGCTTTCGATGCAGCTTTTGCGAAATACTATTCGTCAGCCGCATTCGTCGGTGCAGCGATCGAGACGTTCAAAAAAGAACAGAAGACCGAAGAAGGTGTGAGCCTTGAAGTTGTCCAGGTTCATGAAATCGATTCTGGGACTACTGAGCAAGATGCGCCAGTGATTCAACTTGTGAATGGAATTTTGGCTGAAGGAATTCGTAAGATGGCCAGTGATATTCACGTAGAGCCATACGAGAAAAAGTTTCGAGTTCGAATGCGTGTTGACGGAGTGTTAACCGAAATTGCGGTGGTTCCTCCAGAAATGAAACGGGCCGTTGTTGCTAGGTTCAAGATCATGTCCCGAATGGACGTTGCAGAGTCACGAGTTCCACAGGACGGAAGAATTAAGCTTAAAACGGGTGGCGTTGAAATCGATTTTCGTGTGAATTCCCTTCCTACTCTTTTCGGAGAGAAGATTGTTCTACGTATGTTGAGCAAGGGAAACCTTCAGCTCGACCTTCTCAAGCTAGGGTTTGAGCCTAAACAGCTAGAGACCTTCAAAAAGGGCATTTACGCCCCCAATGGTCTGGTTCTTGTTACCGGACCTACGGGTAGCGGGAAGACAACGACTCTCTATTCGGCTCTATCAGAGCTCAATCAAATTTCTGACAACCTTTCCACAGCTGAAGACCCGGTGGAATACAACCTGGAAGGAATTAATCAAGTTCAGGTTCATAAAGAAATTGGACTCACATTTGCAAATATTCTAAGAGCTCTTTTGCGTCAGGACCCGGATACTATCCTCGTGGGGGAAATTCGAGACTATGAGACGGCCGAAGTCGCTGTACAAGCGGCGCTAACTGGTCACCTTGTTCTGTCTACACTTCATACCAATGATGCACCTAGTACCATTACACGATTAATGAATATGGGACTGGAGCCATTCTTGGTTGTTGCGTCTTTGAATACCATTGTAGCTCAGCGTCTTTTACGGACAATCTGTGAAGGTTGCAAGCAAGAGCAGAGTGTTCCCAAGGAGAAGTTGATTCAAATTGGATTCAGTGAGCAAGACATTCCCCTAATTAAATGTATGAAAGGGAAGGGTTGTCCCAAGTGCAACAATACTGGGTACAAGGGGCGTGTGGCTATTTATGAAGTCTTGGACTTTAGTCAATCGCTCAAGGAATGTCCGCACTCACGAAAATGGCAGAAGGTCGTACAACCCTCGAAGAAGCCTTAACTTCGACCATGGAAGGTTAATTATGGCAAAAGTAGCATTGTCCGCATTACTTAAAGCGATGGTAGATCAGGATGCATCAGACTTACATATTACTGTTGGCATCCCACCAGAGTTTCGTATTCAAGGGAAGATGGTGAAGGTTAAGATGGATCCACTCACTTCCCAAGATACAAAAGAAATTTGCTATTCAGTTTTAACAGATGCTCAGAAGTCTGAATTCGAAAAAGACTTGGAAATCGATTTTTCATTTGGAATTAAAGACCTTTCAAGATTCAGAGGTAACTGTTTTATTCAGCGTGGGGGAGTCGGTGGGGTCTTTCGAAGAATTCCGATGGTTATTCCGGAATTTAACAGTTTGAGACTACCGCATGTTCTGCGAAAGATTATTAAAAAACCGAACGGCTTGATTCTGGTTACAGGCCCCACCGGAAGCGGTAAGACAACCACACTTGCATCGATGCTCGATATTTTAAATCGTGAAGAATATGGGCATCTGATGACGATTGAGGATCCCATTGAGTTCGTGCACCCTCATAAGAACTGTATTGTAAACCAAAGAGAAGTTGGAGTGGATACCCGAACTTTTCACAGCGCCTTGAAAAGAATTTTGCGACAAGACCCGGACTTTATTCTGGTCGGAGAGCTTCGAGACGCAGAAACTATTGAAATGGCCTTAACCATGGCCGAAACGGGCCACTTGGTTTTTGCCACGCTTCATACGAATGGCGCGGTTCAATCTATCAATCGTATCATCAACGTTTTTCCACCCCATCAACAAGGTCAGGTCAGGCAAGTTCTTTCTTTCACGCTCCAGGCAGTCGTGTCCCAGATGTTGATTCCCAAGAGTAGTGGGGGAGGTCGGTGTATGGCTTGCGAAGTGATGATTCCAACGATGGGGATTCGGAACCTCATTCGAGAAGATAAAATTCACCAGATCTATTCAGCGATGCAGACCGGACAAGAAGCTAGCGGAATGCAAACTATGAATCAGAGTCTTGTGGCTCTGGTGAAGGACGGGTCATTGAGTAAGCAGGATGCCATCGACAATAGTTCACTACCTGAAGAGCTATCAAAGTCGTTGGCTGGGGTGCCAGGTTAATATTGTTTAAAATGAGTTTAAGAAAGCGGAGGGGGTAGATGGTTGAGTTTGAATATCAGGGCGTAGACAAAGCGGGAAAGAAAATTACCGGGAAAATGGAGGCACCGAATGAGGGCGAGCTTCGGATGGCCTTACGAGCCCAAGGCGTTCGGCCCACTAAAATTGGCCAAGTAGGGGCTCTTAACCGGGATTTGGGTTCGATGTTCAAGGGGGCCCAAACAGTTCCAGTGGAAGTGCTAGTCGCTTTTTCAAGGCAGCTTCAGGTCTTGATTGGTGCAGGTATTCCGCTAGTCCAAGGGCTCGATATTCTGGGTGAACAGTCGACCAACCGAGCGATGACCCAGATTGTTGGAACCATACGAGAGAAGATTTCAGCAGGGTCTTACTTTTGGGAATCCATCTCGGCTTATCCGAGAGTATTTCCAAAACTTTATGTCGCTCTGGTTCGCGCCGGTGAGGCATCCGGGGCACTGGAAGGAATGCTACGCCGAGTTTGTCGGTACTTAGAGGACGAAGATCGCCTTAGAAAAATGCTTAAAAGCGCAATGATGTACCCGATCTTGGTCATGTCTATCGGGAGCGGAGTTGTTGCGGTCATGCTCATTTTTGTTATTCCCAAGTTCGAAGAAATGCTGAAGGCCAATAAACAAGAGCTTCCTGGCCCAACACAATTTGTGATTAATGCCTCACATTTTCTGATCGGCAATTTCATGTACATCGCGGTAGGCTTTGCCATTACGTTCTTTGCTGTCCGGAAGTACCTTAGGACAGACGAGGGTAGGGCAGTCAAAGACCGTATTGTCTTTCGGGCTCCTCTTTTTGGGGAACTGGTGCGAAAAGCGGCTGTCGCTCGATTTTCCAGAACTATGCAGACGCTGTTAGCTTCAGGGGTTAACTTGATCGATGCGATCGATATTTGTAAATCGACCATTGACAACGCTGTACTCGAGGACGCGGTCGGGAAAATTCGAGGAGAAGTCGAAAAAGGAAAGACCCTAGGTCAGATCATTGGTTCGATGGATGTTTTTCCCAGGATGGCAGTCCAAATGATCATGGTCGGAGAATCGACTGGAAATCTGGACAAGATGCTGGAAAAGGTCGCCGACTTCTTTGAGGCAGAAACCGAAACTATGGTTGCAGGTATGTCCAAACTGATTGAGCCTCTTGTTCTGGTCTTTCTAGGGGGAACGGTCGGGGGAATGATGATCGCCATGTATCTTCCGATCTTCAAACTGGCAGGAGGAGTGGATTGACGGTCGCCTCGGATCGTTTAGGAGGCGATGGTGGTGCTATCGCCCTGATCGGCGAATCTAAGCCAATGAGGGAGTTGAAAGGCTTAATTCACCGGGTTGCTCAGACAAAAGCTAGCATTCTGATTACCGGGGAGAGTGGAACGGGAAAGGAGCTTGTGGCCCGTCTTATCCACGAGTCCGGCCCACTGCGAGGTGAACCCTTTGTTCCTGTGAATTGTGGTGCAATTCCAGAAAATCTAATCGAAACGGAAATGTTCGGGCACCATAAGGGGAGTTTTACGGGTGCGATAAACGACAAGCAGGGTTTGTTCGATATTGCTAACGGTGGAACTCTCTTTTTAGATGAGGTGGGCGAGCTCTCTCTATCTATGCAAGTAAAGCTTTTGCGGGTACTCCAGGAAAAGAAAATACGAAAAGTAGGTGGTGTCTCGGATGTTTCTGTAGACGTTCGCATTATTGCTGCAACTAATCTAGATCTAGAAGTCGCTGTGCGGGACGGCAAGTTTAGAGAGGACCTCTATTATCGCTTAAATGTGATCTTGATTAGGACTCCCCCCTTAAGAGACCGGGGTGGGGACATTAGGATCCTCGCAGAACTCTTTTTGAAAAAAAGTATGAAGCGGGCGCACAAGAACCTCTTAGAAATTACACCAAAGGCATTTGAAGCTCTGGAAGCTTATACGTGGCCGGGAAATGTGCGGGAGCTAGAGAACGTGATTGAAAGAGCAGTTACTTTAAGTGCTGAGTCAGTATTAGATGTAAGCGCGCTGCCAGCGGTGATTTCGTCTCGGCAGAACAAAAACCAAGGGGTAACCTCTTCGGACTCCCCTAATGTTTCACCCAAGTTGCCTTCGGTCAATTTCGATCAGAACGCCATTCACCTGGATCAGGTTCTCAGTGATGTTGAGAGAGTGTATTTGCTTGCCGCCTTGAAAAGCGCCGGCGGATCTCAGTCTAAAGCGGCAAAGATGTTGGGAATCACACTCCGGAGCCTAAGGTATCGTCTACTCAAACAGAAGATTTAGTTTTCTCTAGTTTACCCGTGATGCGATTACAGTCCCGGCGTGTAATTTGTAAGGTCCTTAAGCTGAGTGATACTCCACTTGTCGACGGTATTTGCAGAAGACACGCTTCCCCAAGCGATAGCCGTAAAGGCTGTCTTGCTTAGTGCCGAAGTTCCTGTGTTTGCCGCCATATCTACGCTGACTTGTGCAGGAGCGGTTGATGCACTGCTTCCAGCGGCGATCTTAGCATCATACATGTAATTTCCGGTTGCGCTGGAGGTTGAAGAGCATGCGGTACCGGCGGGAGTATTGGGGGTTGTAAAATAGGCAGAGCACCCACGGGCTGCATCATAGCCACATGTAGAGGTACCCGCTGCAGCCGTAGTAAAACCTACAGCGTAGTAGCGTGTCGCGGAGTTCTGGACGAAGCCGATATCGGCGAGGCAAGCGCTAAAGGTCGTGCTTTCAACCGCGTAAGAAGACTCTGCCGTATAGAGCCCGGAGAGTGCCACTTTAGCTTCGCTTTGTCGTGCCTTGGCTTGATACTTGGAGTAACTAGGAATAGCTACTGCAGCAAGGATTCCGATAATCGCAACAACAACCATTAGCTCGACCAGCGTGAATCCAGCTGAACTAGATAAATTTTTCTTCAATCCCAAGCACTTTGACATAAGAAGCGCCCCCAAATAAGTTGATAATTATAGTTCTTCTATTAAGTGTACCTAAAGGACCAATCGTTGCAACCATTTAATACTGTTGAACTGCTCCTATTTCTGTTTAAGAATTAGGCTCGATGTTTCAAATAGTTAGATCTGCCTACTTGAGGTTCGGGAGTTCAAATAGTGTTAAATTCTTAACTCTCTTGATTCTATTTAACGTTCAGGTTTTGTTGCATTATAACCTAAGATTTCTAGAAACTCCCTCTGTCGAACCTGAAATTGACAAAAGGGTCAAATGGGACCCGGGGCTCACTCGGGCTGTTTCCTTCGGCTTTGTCCCAGCAATGATTGACTGGCTGTGGATGAGTGTTTTATTGGATTCTAATATTTCAAAAGTACAACCAGGGACTCATCCTCAGCTCTATTATGATCTAGATTTAATCACGGATTTGGATCCTTCGTTTCTGAGTGGGTATATTACCGGCGGAAATCTACTTTCGGTGATTCGCAACGACGGAGTAGGGGCGCGAGATCTGCTTTTGAAAGGTGTGGCTCAACTGGGTCGGGGCACTCCGGGGGTTGTGCAGCAG
>JACPOE010000028.1 GCA_016185105.1 Bdellovibrio sp. | reverse complement strand
AATTGGACGAACTTTTAGCCTCACGAGAGTCTATTAATCACCGCCTTCAAAACATACTGGACACTCAGACGGAGCCCTGGGGAGTAAAGGTCTCGCATGTGGAAGTGAAACAAATCGACCTGCCAGTCGAAATGCAACGTGCCATGGCAAAACAAGCAGAAGCAGAACGAGAACGGCGTGCTAAGATTATTGCCGCTGAAGGGGAGTTACAGGCTTCGCAAAAGCTGGCAGAGGCAGCACAGATCATGGAACGAAGTCCGATGTCATTGCAGCTTCGGTACCTACAAACCATTCGGGAAATGTCCAACGAACATTCTACGACCACCATCGTGCCGTTTCCGATTGAAATGTTCTCCGGGTTTTTCAAAAACAAAGGTTAAACTAACGGCTGCCTAAGCCTTTGTACCCTTCAGTGTTCTCTTCGATCGAAGCAATCGATGGTATTGGATTGCAAAGCGATGAGCCTCGTCTCGAATGTGGGTCAGCAGCTTATAAGCCTCTGTATGAGGGAGAAGCGGGACAGGGTTTTTTCTATTGGGAATAAAGATCCTCTCAAACGAGGACTTCACCTCGGCCGCCTGAAAATCCTTTTCAACGCGGGCTTTGGCAAGACCTACCACCCCAACCCCTTGGATCCCGAGCTCCTCAAAAATAGCCACCGCTTGGGCTAACTGACCCTTTCCACCGTCCACGACGACGAGGTCCGGAAGGTCTTCTTCGGAGTTTGAAAAACGCCGACCGAGAACCTCCTTCATCGTTCCAAAGTCATTTGCCCCTTCAATGGTCCGAATCTTATAGCGTCGGTAGAGGTTTTTATCAGGCGCACCGTCTACAAAAACAACCCGAGACGCCACGGCGTCCGCACCTTGAATATTTGAATTATCATAACACTCGATCCGCGACGGGAACCTCTGCAAATGGAGTTTGGTTTGAATTTCCTCCAGCGCCTTGATCCCATGACCCCGCTCTTTTTTATCATTTTGCTCTAAAGCGTATTCGGCATTAGTTCGAGCCACATTGAGGAGCTGCTGATCAACGGGATTTTCTGGGAGCCTCGGTTTGATTCCCAGAGCCTTCTCTAAAAGGTCTAGATCCAAAGGAGCCTCCGGAAGCAAGACTTCTTCCGAAATTCCATCTCCTGATTGAGCAGCGGGCAAATAGTATTGAACTAAAAACTGGGACAAAACATCGGCCACGGGTAACGTAATATCGGTGTTTTGAAGCCGAAAGTGTTGCACAGCAATCAGCTTCCCTTTTCGGATTTTCAATACAGTTGCATGTCCTTCGGTGTGACCATTCGCAGATTCCTGGGAGTGCCTGGCCAATCCCACCACATCTCGATCTTTTTGTGATCCGGCCTCAAAAACCGCTTGGGTCTGGGTGATTAAATCTAGGTTTTGAATCTGGTCCCGAAAAAAAGCTGCCTGTTCAAACTCCTCATTTTCGGCAGCATCATTCATTCCTACCCTAAGCTCGTGGATGACTCTGTCAGCTTTTCCTTCTAAAACCCGAATGACTTCCAAAATCAGGTCTCTGTATTGGTTGGCTTCAATTAAGTTCACACAAGGGGCTGTACACCGGCCCATCTGGTGGAGGATACAGGGCCTGCTACGGTGTCTAAAGACGTTTTCCGAACAATCTCTTAAACTGAAGGTCTCGTTCAGAAGATGCATAACTTGTCTTGCAGACCCCGAAGAAGGGAAAGGCCCAAAGTACCTAGCACCATCGGACAACACCTTCCGGGTCATTTCGATCCTTGGAAAAGAGTCGTTTATTTGTATTTTTAAATAAGGGTAGGCTTTGTCGTCCTTTAAACGAATATTGAATTTCGGTTTGTTCTTCTTAACAAGAGTCGCCTCTAAAATTAGGGCCTCGGCTTCAGTCTCAGTCAGGATCACATCGAACCGCTGGACCCGGGACACCCAAAGCTCGACTCTTGGAATTTCGTGAACAGAGGACTGAAAATACGAAACGAGCCGATTTCGCAGATTTTTGGCCTTGCCGATGTATAATACAACTCCTTGAATATCCTTCATCAGATAGACGCCTGGGCCGGTCTTAGCCTCACGCGCTCTTTCCAATAATTCAGTCCGAGGAGCCTGGTTTGGTTTCGAAGCTTGATTTTCCATCGAAGTACACTATAACCACAAAAGGGATTATCATTTTAAGGAGATCTTTCATGGCTCGGAACGCGTCTGGCGCCACGTCGGTTGCTAAAGAAACGCTGGCATACTGCACTAGTTGCAAAATGGACTTAAATCACATCATTGTTGCAATGAAAGGAGAGCGGATTGCCAAGGTTCAGTGCCTCACGTGCAAAAAAGAACATGTCTATCGCGCCCCTAAAGGTGCTAGTGAGCCTGGTCCTAAGACCTCTCGCGCAAAGAAAGCCTCTGTAGAAGAAGCTGCTCATTCCATTGAAGCGGAGTGGGAAAAGCTGATGGCCACCCATAAAGACCATCCAGTGAAACCGTACAGCATGAAGACCCAATTCGACCTCGGGGACAAACTTCATCACCCGACTTTTGGTGACGGGATTGTTGGGAAGTTGATTTACCCAAATAAGCTAGAAGTCATTTTTCGCAATGATATTAAAGTGTTAATTCATGCAGGTAACGCGATTTCGATGGGCTGATTTCTCCAGATAGGAGTCGTCATGAGTTTCATGCGCGGGTGGTTTTGGTTTAGCTTGGGCGTTACCCTTATCCTATTTGGTTGTTCAAGCACCCCAAAAAACAAGCTTTCTCTGTCGGCGCTCCATGGAAAAAAGATTGCCCTTGTAGCTATTGAGGGAGAGGACACCGCACGAAAAGTCACGGAAGTTGCCTTGATCAACCAGCTAGTTAAGAAGGGCACCTTTGAGCTGCTTTCTAAGGGATCAGTCGAGTCTGCTCGCTCTCATTTGGACCAGGACCCGACGGACTGGAAAGCACTGGCTAAACGGGCTGGAGCAGAAGTAGCCCTTCGCGTTAGTGTGGATGAATTTCATGCCGACGAAAGAAGTGGTTACAACAAAGAAGAAGTTTACGATTCCCAGCTCGCAGACGAAAATGGCACCGATGGAAAGACTGAAAGGGTTTATAAGGCGAAATCGATCGACGGTAGCGTTCGGTTTGACCTTAAATTTACCGATTTAGCCTCGGGTAACACCACGTCTGGCATTGCTGAGGCCAAAGACAGGGTCGAAGCTAATGCCCGGGTAGAAGCAGTTCACCTCCCCCCAAAGCTCCGTTTTCTTGAGAATCTTTCCAATACCGCTTTTGAGCGGTTTTTTGAGAAGTTTGAGTAAATCCTCCGGGATACCCCTACTCACATTCGAAAAATTCCCCTAAGATTAAGGGAGATGCAGAGAACGGATTTGCCGGAAAGAGTGGTCTTTCTCACTGACGACCTACCCTACCCTCCCCATGGCGGAGGCAAGCTAAGAGATTTCTGTATTTTAGAGCTTCTTCGAGACATCGTCCCAGTTCAGATCCTAGCTTTCCACGGAGACCCCGAGACCCCAGCTCCAGAGAATGTAGCCATCCGTGTGATTCCAAGGGAGCCTCCAGGACTGAAACGAGTCTTCTTTCCTCTCCGTCCCTACATAGTTAACGGGTTCAGTAGTCGAATGGCGGAGGCCCTCGAAAAGAATTCCCGCCCTAATCAAATTCTATGGTGTTCAAGACTCTTGATGGGAAAGTACCTAAACCTTGCCAAAACGCTTGGTTACCGAACGGTCTTGGATGAACACAACGTAGAAAGCTCTTTGCTCTTTCAGAGCGCTTTGTCCAACGTCAAAACTTGGCCCCATCTTTTCCTCGCTTTGCAAAGTCGCCACTACGAAAAGGTCTTTTGTGAAACTGCAGATCAAGTCATCGCTGTATCGCGCTCAGATGCTGGCCAGCTCAGACGCCTAGCTCCCGGAGCGACAGTTGAGGTTCTACCCAACTGCTTAGACACCGAAAGCTACAGAAGACCTCAAGGCACTACGAACCAGAGTGGAATTCTTTTTACGGGGACTCTTAGCTACGAGCCAAACCGGGAGGGCTTAACTTGGTTTGTAGAACAAGTTTTACCCATTTTGAAAAACCGGATCTCTCCTGCACTGTTCCCCCGCATTCGGGTAGCGGGTGCAAACCCATCTCCCGTCTTTATACAGTTTCTTCGGCAGAACGGACTTGAAGTCATTGTAAACCCAGTTTCTATGGTCCCCCTGCTCGAAGAAGCCGAGATCATTATCGTGCCCCTGCTCAGTGGTAGCGGAACCCGCCTAAAAATCATGGAAGCGTTTTCGGTCGGCAAGAGTGTAGTCAGCACCGAATTGGGAGCCGAGGGCCTGGAGCTAAATTCAGGTGATGGCCTTCTGATTGCATCTGATCCAAATGGTTTTGCTGAAGAAATTCTAAAGTTGATCCACAATCCATCTTTAAGAAAAGAGCTAGAAAAAAAGGCGCTTCAGATTGCCAAGACGCGGTTTGACTGGCGTTTACACCGTGAGTTTCTCAAAAATTTTCTATCGCAGGTGATGAAGTGAAAATTCTTCAGGTTGGTAAATTTTATGCCCCTTCTTTAGGAGGAATTGAAACGGTGGTGCGTACGCTCTCTGAGGGGTTGGTTGAGAAAGGCACTGACGTCACTGTGCTTTGCTTCAGCACCCAGGTGAAGCAAATTACAGAAGATCACCTCTCTGGAGTCCGAGTCCTACGGGTACCCACTCCGCTCACCCTCTTTTCACAACCCCTGTCCCGACACTTCATTCCAACCCTCTTAAAAGAGGCTGAAAAGCACGATGTTCTGCACTTTCACGTACCCAATCCTCTTGCAGAGCTGGGCTCACTCTTTCTTCCTGAAGCCCCACGCTATGTAGCGACGTTCCACGCAGAAGTTCAAAGACAAAAACTTTTGAAACCTTTGTAGAGAAAGAACAGGAGCTGACTAGAAAGTACGGTGCCTACTTCCTTTTTGTCGGAAGATTAGTCTCCTACAAAGGGCTCCCTTATTTAATTCAAGCTATGGGGCAAATTCAGACCCAGATGCCTTTGAACCTAGTCATTGTAGGAGAAGGCCCCGAGCAAGAAGCACTGAAACTTGAGGTCTCGCGGCTGGGCCTTGAAAAACGAGTCTATTTTGAGGGCAGGGTCCAGGACGATCAGGATCTCGTGAGCTATTACCGAAGGTGTGAATTTCTGGTGTTGCCCTCGATTACTCATGCGGAAGCCTTCGGAGTGGTCCTTCTTGAGGCGATGCGCCAGGGAAAACCTCTCATCACGACTCAACTCAAATCGGGGGTTTCCGAGGTCAACCCAGATGGAGTGACAGGCTTTCAAGTAAGACCAGCCGACTCAAATGAACTGGCACGCGCAATCCTGCGACTAACTACAAATAAGCAGTTATGCGCAGAACTTGGCGAAGCCGCGAAAAAACGCTTTGATAATCAATATTCACTGCCAAAGATGGTCGAAGCCCATCTCAGCCTCTACCAAAGCGTTCTTACTGGCTCGTGATTAAATCGCTTTTATATATTTTCCCCATCTCCGCTGCGTAGGATTCCATAGAAAATTTCGACAGGAAGACCGATCTTCCTTCGGCAGCCATACGGCGAGCATCTTCGGGATGATCTAATAGCGAGCTGACTGCGTCCACCATTGCATCTACGTTTCCAGGAGGAAAGAGCAATCCTGTTTTCCCGTGTTCAATAACCTCGAGAACTCCGCCAGCAGCCGATGCTACTACGGGGACTCCACACCCTAAAGCTTCCACGAGAACCCTTCCAAAAGGCTCAGGCTGATTGGATGCATGAACCAAAACGGTAAGGCCATTCATCGCCCGATTGACGTCCTCTAAAAAACCAGTAAACAGAACTCTTCCTTCTAGCCCTAACTCCTTTACGCGGGTCTTTAGCTCTTCCTCATAGCCGGAGTCCAACCCCGTATCGTAGATACGATCGCCCACAATCACAAACCGAGCGGCCCGCCCTTTGTGGGTCAATACTCCAGCCATCTCTAAAAACTGGACCTGCCCTTTCCATCGAGCCAATACCCCAATGATCCCAATAATAGGTATGTTTTCAGACACCTGAAACGAGTCCCTAAAATAGGAATTTGGATTAGAATAGTATCGTTTTGAGTCGAATCCATTATAAACAAATGGCATTAAATTTTGTACCGGAGCTTGACTGCCATAGGCTTGGGCAGTAGCGCGCGAGTTCGCAACCAACTTGGGCTTGAACACTCTTTCAGTAAATCTTAAGAGGGACAATGTCACCCCGGGCCGCAAAATATCCCTCAAATGCCAAAGTACAGGTCTTCTGACAAATGGTTTTAAAAAAGCCGCTATGAAGTGGCATTTCAATCCTGTTGTATGAATGAGATCTGGCTTCTGACGGCGCAATAAAAGTATCAGACGAATAC
The DNA here is from genome assembly GCA_016185105.1 of Bdellovibrio sp. Classification (GTDB taxonomy): domain Bacteria; phylum Bdellovibrionota; class UBA1018; order UBA1018; family UBA1018; genus JACPOE01. Next base: position 60,362 of record JACPOE010000028.1, on the reverse strand, counting down.
AATAAGTAAAAAATGCTGGGAGCCCGAGAATTCCGAAAAGGATTGATTTAAAGGGCGCTCCTCGTGTCGTCTTTAAGATCAAGGCAGGCATCTGAAGAACTTGGAAGGGAATTTCAGCTTGAACAAGCTCATCAACCAGAGGACCATTTTTCGGCAAAAGCACCCAGGATTTAGAAAGCTCGCCTGTCCTCTTGAGCTGTATTAAGAGATCCAAAAGGCTGCGCTCGGCTCCTCCTAAGTGAGAAGCCACGCCGTAATAGCACACGCTTAGACTCTGTCCTTGCGTCATAGTTTAGCCTCGCAGATGGATTTTCAGTTCCTTCACCACATCCTCTGCTACCCTTTCCCAAGTAAATCTATCTTGAACCCGCTCGCGCGCCGCTCGGCCTAGAACTTCTGTTTGTTCCCGATCTCGAATCGCCTCAAAAGCAGCAGCCACAATTTCATCGCAGTTCTCTGGACTGACAACCCAGCCCGTTTTTCGATCCAAGACGACCTCCGGCATTCCCCCGGAATTTCCGACAATCGCTGGCTTGCCGCAGGCTCCGGCCTCTAGTAATACGATTCCTAGTCCTTCGAAATTCGGGGTCACCCGATCATCTCTAGAAAGAAGAACAAATACATCACATATATTGAAAATTTCGATGAGATCCTGTTCTGGAACCGGACCAATAAACCGCACATGAGAATGCAAATTAAATTGCACACGCAATGCCTCGAGCCTCGCAAGGTCAGGTCCGCTTCCTGCCACCAAATAGACCGCTTCAGGATGGGCAAAGTGTATCGTTTGCATGGATTCAATAAAGCGATCTACGCCTTTGTAATCCTCCAACCGGCTAAGCGTCAGAAAAACAAAACCGTCTTGAACCCCATACTTCTCGCGGAGAGCCTTATCTGCCGACTTCGGATGAAATCGCTGTGAGTCCACCCCATTATAAATAACTTTTACCCGATTCGATGGAATTCCTGTTTTTTCCACAACGAGTCTAGCGGTAAACTCGCTTACCGCAAAAACTGCAGCGTTAGTTCTAAAAATCCATTTCTTAAAAAAGGAAAGGAGTGCACGAACCCTCTTTTTGAAGGTTCGGTTTGATTCCAGAATCTCCACCCCATGAACAACTGTAAATACTGGAATTTTTCCCGCGCTCATGAAGGCTGCCACTGCACAGGGCATCCAAAGGGTATTTAAAATCACGTCGGGCTGGAAGACTGAAATCTCGGAACGCAAGTAGAAGGTCCACTTAAGAATGCTCCAAAAGGATGCTCCAAGTACCGAAACCCTGCGGACCTTAAATCCGGATCGACGAGACCCCGACCCAGTTTCAACCCAAGTTTCAGTCTCAGTGCCCGGAAAAAAAGGCGCCATGAGTTTGACTGAGACTCCGTCCAACCTACTTAGGGAGGCACAGAGCTCATGCGTAGCTGTCGCAATCCCCCCAACCATCGGCTTATAGTCCTGCGCTAGAATTAGGATTCGCATAGTTGAAACAATAAATGATTTTACCAGTCTAAACGCGCGGGTTAAACTGAATTAGTGACGGAGGCCCTCGTCAGGTCAAGTATATTAGCCGGAAGTGCAATTCTGGCTCTGAGTGTTGGCTTTCTCATGCAGGCCATTACCTTGAAGGGAGTGATGTTCGTCCTTCTTTTGGGTGGCTGCGTGGGGGTTCTTTTCCTCCCTCTCCATCGTTGTATCCAAATATTCTTTCTCTATATCGGTGTAGAAGGATTCGCGAAGCTAATTACCAACTATAACCCGATCATCCATATCGGGGCGGATATCTTCATTATCGTCCTCTGGGTAAAAGTAGGAATTGAAAGAATCATCAATCGTGACATCAAACAGATCCAGATGCCCCCGGTCACAACTTTGATTTTCATTCACTTTGGCTGGTTCCTAGTCACCATTGCTAATCCCTATTCGCTTAGCCTCGTGGCTTCTTTAGCGGGAATGAAAATTTATGTCACAATCATCAGCCTCTATTTCTTTGGCTACATGCTCTCGGATGACGCAGAGAAGATTAGAGGCTTTCTCGTACCCTGGGTAGTGATTTGCTTCCTTCAGGTCGCAACCTCTCTTTACCAAGCTAAGGTGGGGCCGACGAGCGTCACCAGTATCAGTGACGCCTATATCACTGTGCTTGAAAAATACCGTGGCTATGCCTTTCGTCCGCCGGGACTTGCCAGTCAACCGGGGGGTCCTGCTATTTTTGTATATCTGCTAGTACCTACGATTGTTTATTTCATCTTTCACGTCAGGTCCCTGCTGCTTTCCCTGCTTCTCATTCTCAGTCTGCCGGCCTGCCTCGCAACGATGCTGGTTTGTCAGATTCGCTCGGCTCTTCTTAAAGCGATCTTGGGAGCGTCCGGCTACCTGACTGCTTCGATTTTTCGGACTCAGCAAATTTCTGCAAAAGCTCGGATTCTCATTTTAACGGGAATTGGAATCGGAGGTATCCTCATCGCCTCTTTCACTCCCTACATTCTGGACACGATTAGCGAAAAAGGTTCGACCAACGAAATGGCAGTTAAACGAACCCTGACTCTTTTTAACCTCGAATCTATCCAGCGCGCCAGATCCGGAGCATTAGATCGATTTCTACGCTACGCCTCAAAAGCCCCCCTCGGAGCAGGTCTTTCCCGAAGTGGTTCCGCCGCTGGTAAATTTTCAGACCTGATCAAGAAAGACAAATCCTTCTCAGAGGAGTTCTTTGCTGACAACCTTTGGGTCGAGCTCGTCGTAGACTTGGGAATTCCCGGTGCATTTATCTACACCCTGATCCTAATTTCAATTTGCTACTATGCGGTAAAGGGGTTCCGTACTCAGGATCCTGACCTTCGACCGCTTCATAATACGCTTTTCTTTACGCTTTTTGCGATCTTGGTCGGTGCGTACGGAGCCGAACCCATTCTTTATAACCCCGAAGGTGCGTTCTTCTGGTTTTTCTCTGGAACCCTGGTCCGAATCTATTTCATGTCAAAGCCAACTGCCCTACCCACTAGGTAGTTACCTTTGTTTAGTCAGCCCCTAGCAACTATATTAAATTGATATAAAATAACCCTATGAGGTTTCTATTAGTCGAAGACGATGCTGCCCTACGCGAAATGATCATGGAAGCCTTATTGGATTTTCTGCCAGACTGTGAAATCGACACGGCTGACAGCGCAGATGAAATCGCCCCAACAATGATGTCCCAGGCCCTTAATCCAAAATTCCATTATGATTTAATCATCTCGGATGTCACCCTCCAAGGAAGTATGACCGGTTTTGACCTTTGGAAGGTTACGGAAACCCAGTTTCCACACACTGAGTTTTTGTTCATTTCCGGTATCTCGACCCTTCAATTTCTAGAGAAGACCCAGGGAAGCCAAAGGCTCCCAGTCTACCTCGCTAAGCCTTTTTTGATTGAAGAGTTGATTCGTATTGTATCCGAATTACTTCACTTAAATCCTTCGCAGACGGATAACCAGGAAGACGAAAATCCTTAAGCCTGTTTACTAAGCTACTTTTTTCACTCGAGGATTGGACGTGTCCTGGGGCTTAACGTAGACGAGCTGTTCTACCTTGATTGGAATACTAGCTAAAGACCCTTGGATTCCATAGAGAGTCAGAAAAGCCTCTAACTTGGCCTTAAGGCGAGTCACCAGCGCTGATACCTCGCCATGAGGACTGAGCTTGCCTTCCAAAATAATCGAAAGTTTTTGATCGTTCAGGATAATCGCATCTTCTCTACGAATCATTGTTTTCAGAAGCAATTCAAGCGCCCTCATCACTTGGAGGTACGGAAGAGCGGAGTCCTCGCTTGCTGTCTCTAAAAGAACACCAATTTCAAGATGAATGACGGTTCGGGTACTAGCGACATTCTCCGAATTCTTGTACTCTGGATCGTTTTGGAGCTGGTGAAACAGACGCACTACCCTGCGCTGTTCAATCGAAAACACGAGTTGCAAAAGGGAAATGACACTTCCCATCGAGATAGCGATCACAAGCCCTGCCTGCCAGGGTTGAAGGAAATTGACACAAATTCCAGTAAATTGAAGATAAAGGCTCAGACTCAGTAAAAGAAGAGCCGTCTGACGAGTAGTCAATCCTAGTCTCTGGATTCGATAATGAAGATGATACCGATCCGCCTTAAACAACGGCTGGCCTTTGCTATATCGGCGAAACACCGCTAATCCGGTGTCCACAATAGGATAGCCCAACATCAGAACCATGCTGGCAATCATAATCCAGGAATTCATATGGGGGCGACACATCAAGCTTGTGACTGAAATCACAAAACCGAGCGGGAGACTTCCGTTGTCGCCTAAAAAAATCCGAGCAGGTGACCAGTTCAAGGCCAGGAAAACGGCCACAGACGGAACAAGTAATCCAGTCAAAACGATAGGGAGAATTGCCTGAGTCTTAACTAACAGACACAGGAACCCAATTCCGGTTAGGACCAGCAAAGAGGTCCCACCAGCTAAACCATCCAGCCCATCAATAAGATTAATCGTGTTGGTAATGCCAACAATCCAGATAATGGCTAGAGGCCAGACTATTAAACCAATTTTATGTGACCAGATGGAGCAAATTTCGGTAACCTCTGGAATCTGGGTTAAAACCCCTACAGCAAGCAAAAACTCCACAGCAAGCTTCCAGCCAGGTGACAGGCCGCGTAAATCATCCACCAATCCCAGAATGACTAAGACGCCGCATCCTACAGCCAGAGTAATGAGCGCCTGCTGATTCTCTGATGCCCAGGCAGGATTCAGTAGGCAAAACCCCCCTACTGATATGGCCCAGGTCGAAATTACCGCAACCCCGCCAGTGATCGGAACTGACTCTCTGTGTCTTTTTCTAGCAGACGGTATATCAACCCATTGAAATCTACGGGCAAGCTTCAAGTTAAGGAGCTGAATAGGAATTCCAACCAATACCGTGCCAAAAGCGATCTCTGCAAGAGTCTTCCACATCTCATCTATCGTTACGGTTTTCTCCTGGAAACACTTAATCTATTCTGATTAGTTTACACACTGCATAAATACTTCCTGTAGAATCGAATCTTTTTGAAGTTAAACGCTTTTTGATCAAGAACCCTGGACGAATAGCCGATACGCATTCTGAGGAGGAGCATCCAGACAATTATGGCAGGCCCCAAAGAAAGCCGCCAACCACTATCGAACGCCAAGGACCGCATTCAACTTTCAGAAGTTTTATATGTTCTGAAGGAGAAGCGGAAGTACGTTATTTTTGTCACGGTCCTAACCCTGATCGGCTCGATTATTAGCCATCTCTTGTTCATTCCAGGCTACTCCGCACCGACTCGTCTAGAGGTCCTTTCGAAAAGAGACAATGTGTTCTCACGTCTGGGCATGGGAGAAATGGGAATGGGGGGCTACTACGATGAGTCCCAGGAAGTTGCACGACATCTCTCTCGCCTCAAAGCAGGAAGTTTCTACATCATGGTCGCTGAAGCACTCGTCAAACTCCCTGAATTTTCAACATTGGATTTCACCCAACCCAGCGACCTATCGATTTTCAGATCCAAGTTCTGGTCGATCCGATTCCGCAATCGTTTCTCAACCGAGCCCGTGGTAGACGAAAAAATTAGCATTACCCCGCCCGCAAAGGTGACCCGAGAAAACATCGAATTTCTCGCCTCTCTTTTACAGGAAGCGACCACCGTCACCCCGGAAGGATCCCAGTGGATTACCCTGTCAGTGAGATCCTACGATCCTCGGACCGCAATATTCCTGGCAAATCTAGAAGGCCAGGTCTACGTAAAGTCCGTCCTGAATCAAGAGCTCAATGATCTGAACGAACTCCACAAGTTTATCAGCATCCGCCTTGAAGAGTCCAACGCTCAGCTGAGAAAAGAGGAACAAGAACTCGTAGAATTCAAAAAACAAAACCGAATTCTGGGCCCCAACGATAGCGAGAAAACCGCCTCGATAAGATCAAGTACGATTGAAAATCAAATTTCTACCGCACGCCTTAAGATTCACGAAAACGAGAGTCTGATCCGGCTGTATCAAAAGAAACTTACTGAAAACACTTCCTCGATCTTAAGAGGAAAAGCGCCGGACCGAGTAAACCAAAAAGACCCGAGAATTCTCTCACGACAGCTCGACAATCTAAGACGTCAAAAATATCTCATGGTCTCAGAGGGGCTCCCAGAATCGGATTCTCGCGTCGCTGAAGTGAACTCCGCTATCCGAACCATCGCTTCACAACTCCGTAGACTGCTCCAATCGGGAAAAATGCCTGACTCTGACGAGCTTCCAGTCAGCTCAGCGCTTATTAACGGCAAGATTTCCGATTTGAAAAACATGAATAAAGAGTTGAATACACAGCTGGAGGCTCTCGAAGAGTCCAAAGCCCAGTTTCTTAAATCGGCCTCTAAAATACCTAAAATTGAACAGGAGCTTTATTCTCGTAGCGAAAGTCTGAAACTCAATTACGAACTCTATTCATCCTTCAAAAAGAAACTTCAGGATATTGAGATTCAAAAACTGACAGTTAAGCCATCGATTCGTGTAGACGGACTGACCTTGGCAGCTCCTAGGGAAGTTCGACTCAGTCTCATTTTTCGACTACCCTTTGCTATTTTAGTTGGAATCTTTTTAGGAGTTGTTCTGGTGATGGTCATTGAACTGACGAACACAACCGTTCGTCACGCATCTGAGCTGGAAGAGTTCGATCTTACTCTCTTAGGAAACGTACCCCATGTGGAATCCAAGCTCGGCGAATTCAAGCACGATGAAATCAATCCAGATCTCCTAGTTTGCGAATCTCGACCTAACTCTCCCGAAGCAATGGCTTACAAATATTTGCGTGAACAACTGAAGGTATCCTTAAATAGCATGGGCAACCCTGTTCGGACGATCACCGTAAGCGGAACTGACAAGCACGAAGGAAAGTCCCTTTTTGCTTCGAATCTAGCGGTAAGTCTGGCAAAAATGGATGTTCGAGTTCTTCTTCTAGACTGCGACATCCGGGCTCCGGCAGTTCATAAATATTTTGGATTGACCAACGACGAAGGGCTTTCAACGCTATTAACAAACAAAGATTCAGACTACCTTGAGTTTCTATTTAGAGGGAGAATCAAGAATCTGGATGTCATCACTGCTGGACCCCTCAAGCCTAATCCAACGGAACTTGTGGGAAGTGAGCGATTTAAGACCCTGCTGAAGACTCTGAACGAACACTACGACTACATCGTCTTGGACGCCCCTCCTTCAGTCTATGTAGCAGATGCACCCGTTATCGCTGGAGTCACAGATGCGGTAGTTCTAGTGGCACGGTATCGAATCACCAAACGCAGTTCGTTGCTTCTCGCTCACAGAAAAGTCTTCCAAATCAGCCACCGCCGCTGCTTTGGAGTTCTAAATGACGTCCCCAAGACCGCCCATGAATTTACCCCTTATGTAGTTACATTAAACGAGTTTAGGAAAAACAAATGAAATGGAATCACGGACTAAAAAGATCTTTGGTCTTATTCTTGATTTTCGAACTGGCGATCGAGGCAGTATTTCCGGCCTCCCTACTCTACCCCTTTGCTTCGGCCCGAGCCGATGACCTAACTACGGGCCTATCTGTTTCGAAAGACTTGGGCTCGATGAAGGCGGGTCAAGGTAGCGAGTTTATCTCGGGGGACTATCCGGGAGCTGTTTTAATGCGGGTGAATCTTTGGGGGGCAGTTGGGAAACCCGGTATTCACTTTGTACCTACTCAGACGGACCTGATTACACTCATGTCTTATGCGGGCGGTCCAACTGAGAGCGCCAAACTGGGCGGGGTCTACATTAAAAGATGGTCTCGAGGTAAAGAGATCGTTCTCGATGTCGATGCAGAAGACCTGCTTGAGGGAACTGGTACAAAGCCTCCTATTTTGCAGGCAAATGACGTCGTGGTCATCCCTCAAAAGAAGCCGATTATTAGCCAGGATATGGGTGTTCTAGTCTCTTTTGTCGCCAGCGTCCTTTCTATCGTCGCAGTGGGAATTGTATTGACCCGAAAGTAGTCTTCAAACGTCTTGGTGGAGAATTGGATGAGAATTGCGATTTTAACCGGCCCTTTTCCACGCAGGCCATGTCACCCGAAACTCTGGGAGTTGGACCCGGTTTTTCAATCTGGCTCTGGTTGTTGAGCAGAAAACTAGGCAAGCCTGTGGTTCTAATTGCCCACGAATTAAACTATCCCGTCAGCCTCTCCCTAAAGGGCATCCTTTTAGGAATACCTCACTTTTTTCAGACCCTGGCCCTCACCTGGATTTGCGACCAGATTTTTTGCTCGACGGAACACTTCTGTAAAAAACTACGCCACCGTTCAAAATGGCTTCCTTTTTCTAGTGAAAAAATTTCTTGGGCTCCGATTGCAAGCAATATCTCGGTAAGACCGGAATCTGTTAACCCCGAGTTTATAAAAGAATTTAGAAGAAAAAATGGAATCCATGAAGATGAGACACTCCTCTTTCATTTCGGAGGAAAGCACCCGACACACTTGTATCACTTCGTTTTCGAAAGCTATGCTCGAGCGCGGGAAATCTTTGGAAAAGCAAAAGTTAGATTAGTCTGTGTAGGAGTCACGCCTGACCAATTTCAAGAGTCGGACAGCCCCTTTTTAAACGAAATTATTTTTAAAGGCTTCCTCTCTGAAAAAGAGGTTTCTGCCTGGTTTCTAGCCTCGGACCTTGTTCTAGCGCCGTTTATGGACGGAATCTCTACTCGCCGCTCTACTACCATGGCCGCTTTTGCCCACGGACGTCCTGTCCTAACCACTGTGGGCTATGGAAGTTTGGGAAAGGTTCCTTGGAGTTCATTCTGCGTAACTACCCACACTGAGAGGAAAGAAGAGTTCATCGAAAAGGTAATAGAAGCCATCAGGACCAGACCTCCGTTAGGGGAAAAGGGGGAAGCCTACTACTTTCAAACTTTCGACTGGCCCGTAATCGCCAAGAGCCTGATTTCCTGGAGCCAAGGGAAAGCAAATACGAATTTAACCCTGACTAGGCCTCTGGGGGAAACCAAGTCGGTGCTTCATATTTACAGCGGAAATCTCTACGGCGGCATCGAAAAAGTTCTTTCAACTCTTGCAGAGTTTCAAAAAAAAGAACCCGGAACCCAGCACCATTTTGCTCTGTGTTTCAAGGGACGACTGTCTGAAGAGCTGCTTCGGTCTAATGCGAATGTCTATTTTCTGAATGGTGTCAGTGCAGACGCCCCGGTCTCGGTCAGATGGAGCCGGCCATGGACCCTAAGACAAGCTAGGAAAAATTTAAAAACCCTCTTAGAAGCTAAGCAGTTTGAAGCAGTGATCTGCCATGCTCCGTGGTCCTACGCAATCTTCGGAGACACCGTCAGAAAAGCCGATATTCCTCTGTTCTTTTGGGCTCATGATGGATTCCGCGGTAAAGACTGGTTAGAAAGGCTATCACTGAGAATCAAGCCTAACAAAATTATCTGTAACAGCGGTTATACTGAAAAAACAATTCGGCCCTTTTTCAAAGATGTTTCTACCTCCGTTATTTATTGTCCGGTTCCTCCACCTTCAACCAGTTCGGACGCTGACTCTTCCAGAGCAGCCGTTAGAGCAAAGCTGGGCCTGTCCGAGAATGATTTCGTGATTCTTCAAGTCAGCCGAATGGAGCCCTGGAAAGGCCACCTACTCCTTCTTGAAGCACTCGGCAAACTCACCTCATTACAGAATTGGCGAGTTCTAATCGTCGGGGGTGCTCAGAGAAAAAAGGAAGTTCACTATCTGAATGATCTCAAATCCCTTTGCACTAGATTGGACTTAGATCGTCGTGTCGAGTTCTTGGGGGATCGAAAAGATGTATACGACCTTATGCAAGCGTCGGACCTGTTTGTTCAGCCCAACCTCAGCCCAGAACCCTTTGGCATTACTTTTATTGAAGCGATGTATAGCGGCCTTCCGATCATTACTTTAGGATACGGAGGCCCAAGTGAAACCGTTTCCCAAAACATAGGGATTCTTTTAGCCGAACCTAAGAGCGATCTTCTTGCGAATGCTCTCTCCCGTTTTCTCTCTCTCGATCGGAATCAAAGAATGCAGTATCAGAAGGTTGGACCAAAGCGAGCCTTTGAGATTTCCGACCCCCAAAATCAAATTAAGAAATTAAACTCCCTTATTTAAAACTGAAATCCTAGTCCCACGTAGGGTCCTAAGAAAAGCTGCTCCGAGTAGCGTGTGATCAGAACAGTAGTGTCCAAAAAGAGGGACGAATGAAATAAACCCCACTCGATCGATCCACCGTAGCGCACGACGGCCCCCGAGGTTAGGTAAATTGAGGTTGGATCGGTGGAAGCAGGAAAAGTAAAAAAAATGTAATCGGCGAGCAATCGAATTGAAATTCCGTTAATCAACCCCGTTTTTGAACCCACTAGATTGACCAACGGTAACTTAAGTCCTCCCCCGTAAATCATAGGAATCTGCCCAAAGGGCTCCATCGAAACTCCAAAGACTCCGTAAATTCCAATTGAGTTTTTGTACCAGATGGTCAGATGTCCTTCGGCCAAAAGAAAGTTTGGGGATGTCAGTATGCTTCGGAAACGGCTGTAATTGAAATTGTAACTGGCACCTACATCAATGCTAAACCCAAGAGCCCGCTTGCCTTTCTTGTTAGCAAGCAAGAACGAACGTGCCGCCTGAGCTTCTGAAGGAAGCACAAGACTTAGCCCGGACAGAAAACACAACAAGATGAGAACATTTATTACCCACCGTATCATAGTGTAGCCGTCTACATATTCCTATCGGCACACAAATTAGATTTAGTTAACAGAAGCTGAGTAAGCTTAAAGGGATGCGCCGCTCACGGCTCAAAGCGCTAACTCAAAGACGCCTTATCGATGAGAATTTCTCTAATTTTAGCTGACGCCTCTTCAAGACCGTCAAACCTATGACAGACTTGACGATAGCAGATCTGGATCGACTCAGGGCCTGGAGCCTTGACGCCTTGCACCCCTTTAAAAATATGGCTATGCCAACACAAAGCCTCTGCCCCTGGGCCAGAAACAGTGACGGGCCCTTCCTTCGCTAGGAAAAGAGCACAAAGGGTCTCACCAAAGCCATAAGGGTTCCCCAGGATCACCGGGAACAGCCCTTTAAGATGGGTTTCGGCCGAGACATTAAAATGCAATGTATCCTTTGACGGCGAAAGCGCGCCCAAAACCACCATAGCGGACAAAGCAACAGCCGTTCCTGAAGGAATAGCCTGATCAAAGAGGGCCTTAGGCCTGTGAATGAGTTGCTCATGATCCTTCCCAGTGAAGAAAAACCCTATTTCCCCGGTCGAATCACTAAAATCTTCTAAGACTCTCTTGAGCCAAACTTCTGCTTGTTCAATAAGACTGCTTACTTCATCTTTGTTTTGATTTTTTTCCGTTCGATAAAATCGGGCTAAGTCTAGCGCCCCCTGGGCTAAGAATGCGTAATCATCCAAATAGGGATATCCCTTTCGAACGCCACCTTGAACCGTGCTAGTGAGTTTTCCATCATCAATTGAAACTTTTTCCGCAAAAAAGTGAAAGGCAGCTAAGGCCGAGTCCAAGGCATCACGAGCATCTTGTTTCATCTCATAATGATCGAAGACCCTCCCCGCCCAAGCCAAACCAGAAATCATCAGCCCGTTCCAGCTGGTCAGGACTTTATTATCCAGACCCGGAGCAATTCGTTTTCTTCGGGCTTCCCAAAGTTTTTTCCGTGCTGAATCCACCTCGGCTTTTAATTGAGGAATGGGCTTTTTAGTCGACTCGGAAAATTCCTTCCAATTATTTTTGGGAATGAGGACGTTATTGTTTTGTTCAAAATTCCCTTCTGTCGTCACTCCAAACCAGTGAATAAATCCTGCAAGTTCTTTCTCGGGTAAGATCGTTTCAATTTCCTTGCGTGTCCAAACAAAGTATTTGCCTTCTTCTCCCTCAGAATCAGCATCCTGAGCACTAAAAAAAGGTCCTTCCGGCGTCTTCATTTCCCTCAGGACATAATCCTTAGTACACTTCAAGACCTCTAGAAACAGGTCCTCATCTTCAATACTGAGCCACTCTCCACCCGTCAGCAGGACCTCTGAATAGAGGCGTAAAAGTAGGGCATTGTCGTAAAGCATCTTTTCAAAGTGGGGTACGCTCCAGCTCGCATCGACGGAGTAGCGGTGGAACCCTCCACCCAGTTGATCAAAAATTCCTCCCGCACCCATCTTTCTCAAAGCTAAAATCACAGACTCTCTTGCCTTTGGATGGTCTTTCGAACATCCAAACCGCCACAGAAAAGACAGAAGCATCGGATTCGGAAACTTGGGAGCATCACCAAATCCCCCATTCTGCCAGTCCACCCTTTCAAGCAAGAGCTCCGCAATACTTCTAAAATCAACTTCTTCCGGAAATTTCTTTTCAGTTTTGGGTAGGTCGGGTCTAGGCACAACTGGATCGGCAGCAGCAATCCACTCCGTTAGCTTCGTTGCGTTCTCTTCCACTCCTTGGCGATCGACTCGGTAAGCTTCTGAGAGTGCCTGAAGGACCTTCGGAAAACCTGGTCTTCCATACCGATCTTCAGGAGGAAAGTAAGTTCCTCCGAAAAAGGGTTTTAAATCTGGAGTCAAAAATACAGTAAGGGGCCAGCCACCCGCATGCGTAATAGCTTGGGCAACATTCTGGTAAATATGATCGAGATCTGGTCTTTCTTCCCTGTCTACTTTGATATTAATAAAGGCCTGGTTCATCTGCGCAGCGATTTCTGGATTTTCAAAACACTCGTGTTCCATGACATGGCACCAGTGACAGGCTGAATAGCCAATACTCAAAAGAATAGGCTTGTTTTCAGCTCGTGCCCTCTGAAGCGCTTCTTGTCCCCAGGGATACCAATCCACTGGATTGTCTTTGTGCTGCAAAAGATATGGACTTGTTTCATGAGCGAGGCGATTCGACATAGGCCTCAAGCTTACAACGCAAGGCTAATGAGTTTCAAACGTTTAATCCGGTCTCTTAAATCTGCTGCTTTCTCAAACTGCATGGCTTTGGCAGCATCTCTCATAGCACTGCTCATAGCTTCGATGGTTTCTTTGAGTTTTTCCGGCGACACATAAAACTCTCCTGCAGTGTTCCGAATTTCATCCAACCTTTCGGAAGGATCCAGGAGATCTAAACCCGAAACAGCCTCAGCGTTACTAGAATCTGCCGCCGCTAAAATGCTCTTTCCGTGTCCAGAGCCAGCCCCGGTTCTCAAAGCGCGCTTTGTTAATTCAGCTTTATCTGAAAAGCGGGACTGCTTGAAGCGGTTCGGAGATCTAGCCGTAGAATCACCTACAGGATCATCTTGCATTGGCGAAATTGGAGCTGGAATCGCTTTCTGAATTGTCCGAGGAATAATTCCATGCTCCAGATTGAATTGAATCTGAAGCGCTCGACGCCGCGCGGTCTCATCCATCGCTTTGCGAATACTCTCTGTGGATTGGTCCGCATACAAAATCACAGTGCCATCGGAATTTCGCGCAGCCCTTCCGATGGTCTGAATCAAAGACCTAAAGCTCCGCAAAAAGCCCTCTTTGTCCGCGTCCAGAATTGCCACCAGAGAGACTTCAGGGAGATCAAGACCTTCTCGTAAAAGATTGATTCCTATGAGCACATCGAAAAGTCCGAGCCTAAGATCCCGTAAAATCTCAATTCGCTCCATGGTATCGATTTCAGAATGCAAATATTTAACTCGCACTCCCTGTTTTTGATAATAGCGAGTCAATTCTTCGGCTAATTTCTTTGTTAAAGTCGTGACCAAGACTCGTTCGGAACGTTCGACACGAATCCGAATTTCGGTTAATAAATCATCCACCTGGGTAGAAGCTTTTCGGATTTCCACTTTGGGATCCAAAAGGCCCGTAGGACGAATCACCTGTTCGACGACCTCTCCGCCAGACTTTCCCAATTCATATTCGCCGGGCGTAGCCGAAACATAAATTGCTTTTGAAATCCCAGCTTCCCACTCCTGAAAATTCAAAGGACGATTATCCAGCGCTGACGGAAGCCTAAAACCATGTTCGACTAGAGTCATCTTCCTGGCTCGATCGCCTCGATACATTCCGCCAATCTGTGGTACCGACACATGGCTCTCATCGACGATCAGAAGCCAGTCCTTAGGAAAATATTCTAAAAGTGTGGGCGGCGCTGCACCAGGAGGTCTCCCCGTCAAATGTCGGGAATAGTTTTCAATGCCCTGACAATATCCCAACTCCTCCATCATCTCTAAATCAAAGAGAGTCCTCTGAGAAAGACGCTGAGCTTCCATGGGCTTACCCAGCTGATTAAGCTCCTGAAGGCGCTCACGAAGCTCATCGCGAATAGTCCCTGCGGCTTTCTTACGATTTTCTAAAGTTGTGACATAATGACTGCCTGGATAAATTGTCACTCTAGAAATTTTCTGGAGACGAATGCCTCGAAGCGGATCGATCTCGGAAAGGGTCTCAATTTCGTCCCCGAAGAACTCAATCCGAATGGCTCGTTCTTCTTCATAAGCTGGAAAAACCTCTACGACGTCCCCACGTACCCTAAAGGTTCCACGATGAAAATCTACGTCGTTGCGCTTGTATTGAATTTCAACCAGCTTTCGCAACACGTCTTGACGCTTGATCGATCTTCCAACTTCAAGATAAAGAAGCAGCCCTTCATAGGCCTCCGGCGAACCAAGACCATAAATACAAGAAATTGAAGAAACAATAATGACATCATTTCTTTCAAGAAGGGAACGGGTTGCAGAGTGTCTTAACTTGTCTATCTCATCATTAATCTGTGCGTCTTTTTCGATGTAAGTGTCCGTCTGAGGGACATACGCTTCCGGTTGATAGTAGTCGTAATAGCTTACAAAGTATTCAACCGCATTTTTCGGAAAAAACTCACGAAACTCAGAAAAAAGCTGGGCCGCCAAAGTTTTATTATGACTTAAAATCAATGTCGGTAAACCCGTCTGAGCAATCACGTTTGCCATCGTGAACGTCTTGCCAGACCCAGTAACCCCTAGCAGAGTCTGGGACATGCGGCCCTCATGAATTCCCTTTACCAGCCGTTCAATCGCCTGAGGCTGATCCCCAGTGGGCCGAAAGGGTGTCACAAGTTCAAATTTTCTGTTTGAAAAAATGCTCATTCGTTTTCGTTATTTCTAAGTGTAGGTCCAAGTAGTCCCGCTCGGACTATCTTTAATGAGGACACCTTTTGATTCAAGCTCTTTCCGAATGGAGTCAGCTTTGTTGAAGTCTTTGGCTTTTCGCGCAGCAGCACGTTCCTCAATAGCTAAAAGGATTTCGGATTCGCTAGGCCTTTGATGACCGGCCTGATCCACTGGTATAGAGGCACGAATTCGCATCAATTCTTGAAGCGCGGCCTCTGGTTCAGCCCTTCCCACTCCTAGAATTCCGCCAATATCTTCTTCCATAACACGAATCAGCTGACTTGCTCCGATTACCGCCGCGGGTGTTGCCGCGGCAAGAGGTTCCGACAGAGTCCGATTGAAATCCCGAATGAGAGAATAAAGAACTGCCAGGGCCCCTGCAGTATTAAAGTCATTGGCGAAATGCTCGTCAATTTCCCTCCGCGCAGACTCACAAGAGGCGACAAATTCACCCCATAAACCTTCGGCTCGAAGATCGGCCCGAGCTCGGCCCCGACGGGTCAGCTCCACGGCGTGCTTCTTGGCTTCATAGATGCGATGCAACCCATTCAAAGCCTGATCAATGGTGTCTTCGCTGAAATCAATAATGGATCGATAGTGAATCGATAGCAGCATGTACCTCGCAACTTCACCCGAATATTTGGCAAGGAAATCATGTGCTGTAAAAATATTCCCAAGGCTTTTAGACATCTTCTCCTTAGACAGAGTCAAAAAAGCGTGATGAAGCCAATACTTTACAAAAGGGTCTTTCCCAGTCGCCCCTTCAGTCTGAGCGATCTCATTCTCGTGATGTGGAAAAATCAGATCTTCCCCGCCGTGATGAATATCGATCTGGTCACCCAACCATTTTCTGGCCATAGCTGAACATTCAATATGCCACCCAGGACGGCCCGCACCCCAAGGACTTGGCCAAGAGGGCTCTCCCGGCTTTGCGGGCTTCCAAAGGCTAAAATCAAGCGGGGCCTTTTTGAGATCCCGAACTTCTACACGAATCCCAGCCTGCAGATCATCAATGTTTTTATGGGAAAGCTTTCCATATCCCTCAAAATTTGAAATCGAATAAAGAACCTCGCCGGTCTCTACCTGGTAGGCCTTCCCTTTTTCAATTAGAGTTGAGATTAGCTCAATAATTTCCTGAATATGAGTAGTTACAGTTGTCTTATGGGTCGGCTCTAACATCCCAGCAACAGCAAAATCTTTTTCTACTTCTACCGTATATTTTCTAGCAACTTCTTCTGGGGTGCTTTTTTCTTCTTGTGCGCGCCGAATAATTTTATCGTCAACGTCCGTATAGTTTCTGACGTAGGTCACATCATAGCCGACCCTCTTAAAGTAACGAAAAAAGAGGTCCGCTACTAATCCACCCCGCAAATTACCTATATGAATCAAGCCGTAAACAGTCGGACCGCAGGAATAGAGACTGAGCTTCCCTTCAGTGCGCGTCTGAAGGTCTTCTTTTTTTCCAGTCAGAGTGTTGGTCAGCTTGATCGGACGGATAGATTTTGGAGTATGTTGCGGCATGTTGGTTTGACCTAAGGTGAGACTGGGCGCCTGCTGATCGTCCAGCTAAAGCAGTTCATTACAGGTACCTAACTAGAGAAACCTCTAGGCTACTAAGACGCGAAAATCGTTTGAATTTCTTGCTCGATCACTTCTTCATTGGCCTTCTTAGCAAGAGAGATTTCCTTAACTAAAAGGTGCTTTGCCTGATCAAGCATCTTTCTTTCACCGAAGGAGAGATCTTTGCTGTGTCTAAGAAGAAAGAGATTGCGAAGAACTTCCGCAATTTCAAAAATAGAACCCGTCTTAATTTTTTCCATATACTCCCTGTAACGACGGTTCCAGGTAGTCTGGTCAATCTTAACGTTTCTTTCTTTCAAAATTTCGTAAACAGTCTTTACGTCTTTATTTGAAATAATTTCACGAAGACCCACAGATCCCACATTGTCAGTGGGAACCATAATGGTCATCTGATTATCGACGACTTGAAGAACGTAGAATTTCTTCTTCTTCCCGCCGACATCTTTCTCTTCAATTCTCTTGATCACCGCGAGCCCATGGGCTGGATAAACTGCACTATCACCGACCTTGAACATGCTGTTATAACCTCCGACACTCAACCCAAAAACTCAGGGCACCCGATCCCCTCACAGGCCTCTCGAGCAAGGGCAGAACTTTGACCCGCAGGACCTTATCACAGACATAGGACGGAGTCAACCACTAGATGAGGCGGTAGCCACCTAACCCATTGAATTAACACATGAAAACGACGTAACTTTTACCTGTTTAAAATGATCGGTCGAGACCCTAAAATCCCTGAAAAGCATCAAACGGATAGCTTCCGGTCTCAAAGATCTTTCTAGCAATCAACTTCACCGCATCATCATCATTGCGGTCAATTGCCTTAAAGTTCCCCCGAATCCTTCGATTGGCCCGACTCATAAAGGACTCGGCAATCGCTAATTCCAATTCGCATTCAGCGGCACCCTTGTCTTCAATCGCCTTGCTCACTCTCGATAACAAACAAACGACCGCATACAGATCAATCGCAATGTCTGCGACCCTCTTTTGCGCAAGCTGTTTGGTAGCAATATCACGACCATGTCTCCGAATAAGGACTTCCACTTGGGTCGCAAACTCGACGGTGTACTCCTCCAAAATACCTGCAACTTTTTTCAAAGCTGGGTGAGACTGAGTGAGGGTCTGTCCTAAAATATTTTGTTTAAGTTTCCGAATGGCAAAGTCGGTCACTAGCCCCATCCCCTTCAAGGGATATTTGATTGCCTCTGCAAGGCCAGCCAGCTGCTGCCCCGGAGCCTGCATTCCCGAAAGGGCAATGTAAGCTCTGAGAATTTCATTTGTTCCTTCGAAAATCCTATTGATTCTGGCGTCACGGTACCAGCGTTCGTAAGGATACTCGGTCATGTAACCAGCGCCCGCCCAGATCTGAAGATTCTCATCCACAACTTCTGCGAGCAGTTCCGAAGCAAAAATTTTAACCACAGCACTTTCAATGGAATAATCCACATCTTTACGATCGATTAACCCACTGGTCATATAGACCATACTCTCTGCAACGTAGAGACTAGCGGCCATCCGTCCAATCTTTTCCTGAATCATCCCGAATTCGCCGAGTTTCTTCTTAAACTGAACTCGCTCGTTCGCATGCGAGGCAGCGGCTTCTAGCGTTCGTTTGGCTCCCCCCACACAGCCCGCTGCCAGACCGAGCCGTCCATGATTAAGAACTCCCATAGCCACTTTAAAGCCCTGTCCAATTCCACCGACGACATTTTCTACAGGGACCCTGACATGATCAAAGAAAACAGCATTCGTCCAGGAAGCCCGAATCCCAAGCTTATCTTCGGGCGGGCCAACAGAAACACCTTCAGCGGGAAGCTCCAAAACAAAACAGGTAACTTTCTCTTTTTTCTTTCCACCTTCATCGACTTCTACTTTGGCAAAAACAGTCATGAAAGAGGCAATTCCTGCGTTCGTAATCCAGAGCTTGTTCCCAGTCAGGATATAATGTTTCCCATCTTCTGAAAGAACTGCCTTAGTTTTGATGGAAGCTGCGTCTGATCCGCTGCCCGGCTCAGTTAGACAGTAACAGGCAATTAACTCTCCGGTAGCAAGACGAGGGAGGAATTTTTTCTTCTGAGTATCTGAACCAAAAAGAAGGAGCGCTTTGTATCCGATGCTCTGATGAGCAGCCATGGTCACGGCCAATGCACCATCCGTAGCTGAAACAGTCTGCATAATTCGGGCGTAGCCTCCTTGAGGGAGACCCACTCCCCCTAGCTCTTCAGGAACCATCAGTCCCAAGATTCCCATTTCAGCTAAGTAGGAGACCATCTCTCGAGGCATTTCCCCTTTTTTGTCCCATTCGGCCGATTTCACATGATCGCGAGAAAACTTTTCAAAGGAGTCCAAAATCATCCCGACAGTTTCCACAGCGTCTGGTTTCATTTTGGGAAAAGGGAAAACCAAGTCTTCTCGAATTTCTCCGAAAAACAAAGACTTCATGAAACTGTTTTCTGTCATGATCGGCATGAAAAATTCTCCATAATGTTGCTGACAATTTGTCGGAGTTATCTAGCAGAGACGCTTCAGAATGACAAATTGTCAATCAAGCGGACCCACCGTTTGGGAGTTCGCTCAAAGTGCCAAAAAAAAATAGGACCAGGAACAATTTTCCGGGGTAAAACGCTTCATCTCTCTGAAAAGCGAATTGACGCCGCAACACCTGTTCAATCTGTTCAAGAATTTTGTTTCGAACTCCAGCAGAGTTGGCATTACTCTTGCGAAGGATTCTTAACGAGAGCCCATTTCGAAATGAAGAAGCTGAAACTACCAGAAATATTCAAAAAAATTAATTTAAGGAGCTGGCTTGCCAAGACCTCCAGCGACGATCCAAACTCCAAATTCAACCTTCTCAAGGAAAAAGCGAAAAAGGTCATCCAAAACTTTGACCCTCAAGCAACCTTGGACTGGGCTTCCAAGAAGCTCCAAAAGAGAAGCGCAGGTTTCTACGGCACCTTGGCGACCGTAACGCTATCAACATTTTTTGTTTCCGATCTCACCTCTTTACTTTTGGATCAATACATTCCAGAACCCCCGGTAACCAGAGCAGTAAACCAGCCCAGCCCTCGAAATAAAACAATCGCGGACTACAATCCTATTTTTACTAGGAACCTTTTCAACAGCCTGGGTCTCATCCCTGGCGAGGATGGTAATGTTTCAACTCCGGGTTCTCCATCCGAAATGAATGGTGTACCGGTCAAAACAACACTGCCTTTTAATCTTCTAGGTGTAATCATCATGGAAGATGAAAGACATTCTGTCGGCACTATCGAAGACAAATCAGCTAACCAAAGTTATCCTGTGCAGATCGATGACGAAATTCCTGGAAAGGCGCTAATTCTTCAGGTGCAGCCCAAGGCGGTCATTTTTATCAACAAAATTTCGAACCGTAAGGAATACGTTGAGCTTCCTTCAGAGCTGAAATTTATAAAGCCCTTCAGGATCTCAATAATATCCTTACCCAAGCGCGAGCCATACCTAATATGGAAAATGGCGTCCCCGCAGGTTACAAACTCTTTCAAATTGTCCCAGGTAGTATTTACGAAAAGCTAGGTCTTGTGAACGGCGATGTGATTGCAGGCGTGAACGGAAGTCCAATCACCGACCCAGGCAAAGCATTTGAGATGATCAGTGAGCTCAAGACTTCAAGCCATCTTGAACTTCAAGTCAAAAGAGACGGAAAGCCACAGACCTATACCTATGACATTCATTAATAGGAGCCCCTATGCGATCGGTCACTAGCCCAGTCGATTCATCGACAAATCAGCCTTCCGCGGACAAGCCTTCCAGAGTCGCCCAAGACCTAGACTGGCACGAACGCCTGGCCGGGATCGCCTGTTGGATTGGGATTTTCGGCCTGATCCTTTTGGTCTCTAGAGGGGTGTTTGCAGCCGACTCGAATCGACCCTCGCTACTTCCAGGAGCGCGCCCATTTGGAAATCCACTTGGAGATAATGCAGCCTCAAAGATGAATACCATCGAAGACGATGAAGACTTTGACGACGAAGACGATGATTTTTTTCCAAACACTCCGCCTTCGGCTCAGGGCCGAATTTCGCAGCAGGCCTCGGCAGCTGGGGCTCAAAAAACTTTCTCGGCTGGAGGAACCCCTCATAGCGGTCCAAACCCGACGGTTTCTGACAAGGGCGTTTCAGTAGGAGGCGCCAATCCAAATGGAGTCATTCCTCGCAGCAAACCCGCTCCCTTATTAAAAGTTGACGACGATACCGCTGAGGGCAGCAAAGCGATTGTCACCGACTTCAACTTCCCAGATGCAGACATCCTGGATATCGCCAAGACGCTGGGAAAGCTGACGGGCAAAAACTTTATCTTGGACAAGGACGTTAAAGGGAAGATTACAATTATTTCCAACTCCCCCATCACTGTTTCTGATGCCTGGAA
The DNA here is from genome assembly GCA_016185105.1 of Bdellovibrio sp. Classification (GTDB taxonomy): domain Bacteria; phylum Bdellovibrionota; class UBA1018; order UBA1018; family UBA1018; genus JACPOE01. The sequence continues at coordinate 39,229 of JACPOE010000028.1, read as the reverse complement.
AGCCTTTTTGACGTCTTTGGATATCAACGGATTTGCGTTGATTCCTTCCGGTAAATATATTCGTATTTCTAGACAACGTGATGCACGAGACAAGCAATTACGCACTTTCACTGGGGAAAGTTCTCCCGATACAGATGCGCTCATTACTCGCGTTTTTCCGCTGAAGTACATCAATGCTGAAGAAGTCTCGCGAACTTTTAGAAGCTTTGTTCCTGCCAATGCTCGAATCATTCCCTATGATCAGACCAACACGATCATCGTAACGGACACCGGTTCTAACATCACCAAGCTAGCGAAGATGTTAGAAATCTTGGACGTCGAAGGATTTGATGCAGGCATCGAGGTCATCCCGGTCAAGATTGCATCAGCAGTCGAACTGTCTAAGCTCATTGACGCCTTGATCCCAGGCACCGGCACACCGACCTCTGGAGGGGCCGGTGGAGCTCCTCGATTTGGAGCAAGCGGTGGTGGTCGATTTAGTGCACGCCGTACTAAAGAAGGCGGCATCATTAATACAATCATTGCCGACGAGCGGACCAATACTCTGATCGTCCACGCAAACGCTAAAGGAGCGGATCAGGTGCGAGAGCTTGTTGCAAAACTCGACCAGAAGATCCCGACTTCTACAGGCGGAGGCAAAGTCCATGTGGTTTACCTCTCTTTCGCGGATGCCGAACAGGTTGCCAACACACTGAATGCCTTCTCTTCTCAGGCTTCCACAGCAGCCAAACCGACAGGCTCTTCAGGTGGCGGCGGTGGAGGACCGAGCGGCGTCGGAACCAACCCTGTGGAATCCACTCTTTTCCAGGGTTCGATCAAAATTTCTCCGGATAAAGCCACCAACTCGTTGGTGATCACAGCATCACCTGCTGACTTTGTGACGGTGAAACGGGTAATTGATCGTTTGGATATCCCCAGAGACCAGGTCTACGTTGAGATCGTTATTATGGAAGTCAACGTGAACCGTGGATTCACCTATTCTGCGAACTTGTTGAACGCTCCTCTGACGGGCTATATCACCAGCGCCACGGACATCGCTTCACTGTTTTCTCCGAACGGACCGTTTGCAGTTGAAGGTGCCACAATCCCTGTGCTTGCTGGAGCTGGAACGACGATGCAGGTCGGAGGAGTTTCCTACCCGATCTCCTCAGTTACCGGACTGATCAAGGTCCTTCAGAAGACGGGAAATTCGAACGTTTTGGCAACGCCTCAAATTATTGCACTCGATAACACCGAGGCAAACTTTGAGTCCGCTGAAAAAGTCCCGACTCTTTCGTCGAATGCCGTGCAAGGAGCTATTCAGTCGAGTGTGAATTTCCAAAATGTAGCTATTTCTATCAAAATTAAACCTCAGATTAATAAAGCTACAAATTTTGTGAAATTGGATATTACCGCAAAACTAGGAGATATTTCCAATCGTCCCGCGCCGAAAGGCGTGGCTGATATTGCGGTCGGAACTACCGAACGCAGCGTCCAGACTACCGTCGTAGTTGGAGACACAGACACGGTTGTTCTTGGCGGCTTGATTCGAGATAAGATCACCGAGAATATCAACAAGATCCCAATTCTTGGAGATATCCCTCTTTTAGGATGGTTGTTTAAGTCTAAGATCAACTCGGTCGACAAGACAAACCTGTTGGTCTTCATGACCCCTAGAATTATCCGCCAATATGAAAAAATCCGGTCAATTCTCGATCGGAAACTGAAAGAACGGGATGACTTCCTCGAGGCCTATGCCGGAGGAGAAGATGCCCTTCGCCATGTCCGAGATGGAATTGTCAGATCCCTTCCAGATCTCAAAGAGTTGACTGAAAACAAACCCGCCAACACTTTCACGATCGACGAGGAAAAACCTGTTCCTGGTGCTGTTGAGGCGGCGCGCCCTAGGCCAGCTTCTCCTGTTACAGAAGGACAGTTTAACCCTGAAGGACGCATCCCAGCACCTGCTCCCACCACGGGTCCAACCGATCAAAAATTCACCCCAACGGTACCCGGCGTACAGGAAAAAGAAGAAAAACGGATCAACTCCGGAGAAGGGGCTGACCCAAACACAGGAGGAGGAGCAGGGAGTCCTCCGACCAGCCCGATGGGGCAGCCGAGCTCGTGAGGAAATCTAAATGACCGCCAGAGCTGAACACACAGAAAAAGGTCGAGAGAGTCTGGGAGACATCCTACTCAAGAACACTACGCTGACTCGCGAGCAACTGGACGATGCGATGCGAGTTCAGAAAAAACAGGGCGGTCAGCTTGGGGAGATCCTGATTCAAAAGAATTTGATTACTCCTCATGAAATTATGCGTGCGCTGTGCATTCAACTGGGAGTCCCCTTTCTCGAGGACCTTCGAGCTAATGAGATTGACCCAACTCTTGTGGCAGCAATTCCTATCAATTACGCCAAGACCAAGGAAGTGATCCCTATTCTTAAGGAGGCTACTCCAAAGGGCGACACTCTAACCATTGTGATGGCCGATCCGTTTAATCCAACGACGATTGAAGATCTTCGAATGATCACTGGCTACCAAATCAAAGTAGTGGCTAGTACCAGTATGAAAGTTCAGGAAGCCATCAACCGTCTCTACGAGAGAAGTACCAGCAATATTGTCGACAATATCGGTGGAGAGTTTGATGAGGCCTACGACCTCGAAGGCCCCATTGATATTCTTGAGGCAACCGAAGACGATGCTCCCGTAATCAAATTTGTGAATTCGCTACTCTTTAGAGCCGTAAAGGAGAAAGCCTCCGATATTCACATTGAACCTTTTGAAAAAGAATTTGTGGTTCGTTTCCGAATTGATGGCGTCCTTTACGATATCATTCGGCAGCCTAAGCGGGCTCACGCTGCAATCTCTTCCCGCGTGAAGGTCATGGGCACTCTTGATATCGCGGAAAAACGTCTTCCTCAGGACGGAAGAATTAAGATCAAAATTGCTGGTAAAGACGTCGACATTCGTCTCTCTACAGTTCCTACAAACTTTGGCGAACGTCTGGTCATGCGTATTTTGGAGCAATCCAGCACCATTCTTCAGCTCGAACAGCTTGGATTTTCTCCAAAGAGTACGAAAACGATCGATGGACTCATTTTTAGAAAATATGGAATTATCTTAGTCACCGGGCCGACAGGAAGTGGGAAATCCACAACCCTTTCAGCATGTCTGGTCAAACTGAACAATCCAACTAGAAATATCATGACGGTAGAAGACCCTATTGAATACCAAATCCCTGGGGTCAATCAGGTTCAGGTAAACGCAAAAATTGAATTGACTTTTGCACGGGCCTTGCGTGCATTTTTGCGACAAAACCCCGATATCATCATGGTGGGGGAAATTCGAGATAAGGAAACCGCCGAAATCGCAATCAATGCATCCCTCACCGGTCACATGGTGCTTTCAACTCTCCACACTAATGACGCGGCCGGAGCACCAACCCGATTGATCGATATGGGTGTAGAGCCCTTTCTAGTAGCAAGCTCGCTCCTTGGCATTATTGCCCAAAGACTGATTCGAAGAATTTGCCCCAAATGCCGGACCCCTCATACTCCGACTTCTTATGAAATGCAGGAGCTGGCCCTGAATAAACTTCCAGATGGCGTTCAAATCTACAAAGCGGTGGGCTGCCCCAGTTGCTCCCAAAGTGGATACTCCGGGCGAACGGTCATTCATGAGCTTATGGTTGTGGACGATGAAATTCGAAGTTTGATCATCAAGAATGTTGATTCAGGGACTCTCAAAAAAGCAGCGATCTCTAAAGGCATGACAACTTTGAGAGAAGATGGAGTGAACAAAGTTTTGCAAGGGCTAACTTCAGTGGACGAGCTCATGAGAGCTACTCACGCAGAAGTCTAGGGCCAAAAAGGTAAGCTAGAAAGGTAGACAGGATGCCTCCTATTTTTGATTACAAAGCTTTGAATTCCACCGGCAAGTCTTCGCGAGGAATTATTGAAGCGGAAAATCAAAAAGCCGCCCGGTTGAAGTTAAAAAAACAAGGGCTAATGGTAACAGCTATTATTGAAAAAACGGCGGCAAAACCTTCATCTGCCGTTGGGATTCCTTTCTTCGGAAATCGAGTGAGCACTAAAGAAGTGACGCTTATGACTCGCCAGCTCGCCAGCCTGGTTAAAGCGAATATTCCTCTAGTTGAGGCATTGAATGCTATCGTTGACCAAACGGAAAACGAAAAGCTGAAGGTCATACTTTCGCAAGTGCGGCAGGACGTAAATGAGGGGTCCAGCCTAAACAAAGCCACAGCAGCCCACCCGAAGGTCTTTGATACAATTTTTGTAAACATGATTGAAGCGGGCGAAAGCTCCGGTACACTCGGACTGGTCCTTATCCGTCTGGCTGACCTAAAAGAAGCGCAAATGCGACTTCGAAGTAAGATTATCAGTGGAATGACCTATCCTGCCCTAATGGTGGTCGTAGCTAGTGGATTGATGATTGCCATCTTCACCTTTGTGATTCCCAAATTGACCAAAGTTTTTGAATCCATCAACAAGCCTGTTCCCGCCCTCACACAAGCCCTTTTGAGTTTCAGCGATATTTTAGTGAACTGGTGGTTCCTTTTTGTTGGAGCCTTTGTTTTGATTGGGACCCTTTTTTCCAGGTACATTAGCACCCCCACGGGGGCAGAAAAGTGGGATACCCTCAAACTTAAACTTCCCGTAGTAGGTCCACTCGTTAGGACAATTGCGGTCACCCGATTTTCCAATACCATGTCTACGCTTTTGAGTAGCGGCGTCCCCATCTTGACGAGCATGTCTATTGCCAGAAACCTCGTTGGAAATATTCCAATTGCAAAAGCAGTCGCACAAGCACGCGAAAACATTACAGAAGGCCAATCCATTGCCGAACCCCTCCGACGAAGCGGGCAATTCCCAGCAATGATGCTTCATATGATTTCTATTGGAGAAAAGACTGGCGAGCTGCCTGAAATGTTGAGAAATGTAGCCGAAACCTACGAAGAACAGGTCAATACCCAAATTGAAACCATGGTCAGCCTAATGGAGCCAATCATGCTGATTGGAATGGGCGGAGCGGTAGGATTTATTGTCATGTCAGTATTTATGCCGCTTATGGAAATCATGAATATTAATCAAAGGTGATATAGGAACAATGTCCAAAAGTGAAAATCAACCTAAGGAGAATAATAAAATGAAATTTGTATCCAATCCCAGGCTGTTTCTGGGAGAACTCTTGAAAAAACGGAAACCCGCTCGATCTGGACTTCAAAACACTGCCGGTTTTACCCTGATCGAAATGATGATCGTCATTTCGATCATCGCTTTGATCGCAGGGTTCGTTACGACGAATATTATGCGCAGGTTTGACGAGGCGAAGATGAACGCTGCAAAAATCCAGATGAAGCAGCTGCTTTTGATGTGTGATGACTTTAAACGAGTCTGCGGACGTTACCCCACGACCGAAGAAGGTCTCGAGGCCCTGATTTCTGCTCCAGCGGGGTTGAACTGTAAAGGATACGATCCAGAAGGGTTTATCAAAGGTAAGAAGGTTCCTCTGGACCCCTGGAACGATAAGTATATTTATGTCTCCGATGGGAACAAGACCCCCGTCCTCACTTCACACAGCGAACATAACACCCACAAGGATGTTTCATCGGAAGATGAATAAGTGAAGAGTCTCCGACGGTTTTTTTCAGATCAATCGAGTACAGCACTCCCGGGTCTTCGGACTCGGGAGTGCTCCCTTTCGGAAAAAGGATTTACTCTGATTGAAATGCTGGTCGTGGTGGGGCTTGTAGTCCTTATTTTTGTAATGGCTCTTCCGAGCATCACCAGCAGCTTTAAAATATCGGTAAACTCTGCGGCCCGTGGCATAGCCTCGGTAATTACAGAGGCCTACAATGCCTCCGTGATCACTGGAAAAGTGTATCGAATCGCAATTGATATTAAAAAGGGTCAGTACTGGATCGAGTCTGGAAACGGAGGATTGCTCGATACTCAGGAATCCAAAGACAAAGAAGAGAGTCGGAAAAAGTTTATGAAACCCGGTCAGCAGAAGAAAGACTCTGGGTTTTCAATGGACTCGACTATCACTCGGAAAAAAGCGTCCCTCCCGATCGGGGTTGAATTCGAAGATGTCATGAATCAACTCGGAAACGACCCAATTATCGAGGGTACAGCGTATGCCCATTTTTTCCCTCACGGACTAACCGAACAGACCATTATTCATATTAAGGATAGATCAGATCACCATGCCTCACTTGTGATTACATCGGTGATCGGACAAACAGATTTATATGATCGGTATGTGGACAAGAAAGAAGCCTTTCCTAAATAATCAGGGCTTCACCCTATTAGAAGTTCTCATCGCCATCATGATCATGGCCATGGCGCTAGGGTCTATTATTGCCATTCAGGGGGGCGCTATTGTTGCGACCGCTCGTGCGAAACAGATGAATATTGTGGCAATGCTTGCCAGAAATCAGATGATCGAAACAGAATTTAAATTTAGGGGTAAGACTTTCGAAGAAATGAAGAAAGAGGATGGCGGAACATTCGATCCTCCGTACCAGGACTACACCTGGAAGTCTGTCGCAAAAGAAATTCAGTTTCCGCAACTTTCGGCACTGTCTCCACAAAAGTCAGAAGGCAAAGGTGGCGGGGGAACCAGTGAAATCCAGGAACTTGTCACAAAGCTGACTACTAATTTTCTTTCAAAAGCGATGAGAGAAGTTACCGTCTCTGTCCTTTGGAAACAGTCCGGTAAAGAACAAAGCTTTTCACTGACAACCTATTGGGTAAACCTAAACCATGAGTTCAGTCTCAATGACCAGTAGACCGTTATCGCGCAGCAGAGCTTTAGGAAGCGAAGGTTTCAGCTTGCTGGAAGTGCTCATTGTCATGGCACTTTTGGTTTTTGTTGGATTTGGAATCTATCAAGCTATTACTCAAACCTTTAGACTAAGAACCTCCCTGGCGGCTGAAGGAGACTTCTTTAACGCGCTGAGACTTTCGGTCTCGATTATTCAGAGGGATGTAACCCTCCTCTATTCCCCCACTCAGCTTTCCCCAAACGCGNCAATCCCAACCAAATTGGGGGCAACGATAATGTCGGGGTGAGCAATCGTTTCTGGCTTGTAGGAGATGCCTCCGGATTACGCCTTTCCCACTTCATTGGAGATGACCGTCGAATGTCCTTTGTCACTCAGTCTCACATCCGGATTTACAAAGATTCTCCAGAATCCGAATTTGCAAAAATTTCATATGAACTTTTGCCAGACAGCCGAGACGATGCAAAAAGAGGGCTCTATGTTCTTGTTCGAACCGAAAGCCCCAACGCGTTTGATCCCGACGAGAGAGACCCATTTGAGAAAAAATATGAACTTTTGAGAGGCATCAAATCCCTAACCTTTAGCTATTACAAATGGGATCAAGATAAATTTAAGATCCAAAAAAATTGGGATAACGAAAGGGATGAATTTAAAAACATCTACCCCGACGTCATCGAGATGAAGCTAAACATGGAAGGTGAAGAAAGAGTCTTTTTCGAAGGTACCTTTAAGTTTAAACCGGAGTTTCCCTTTTATGGAATACCAGCAAGAATCTAAGCCTGCAAAAATAGGCCGCGATTCCAGCGGCATTGCTCTATTCATGGTTCTTGCAGCCATTGCCATGCTTACGGTTTTGGTGTCTGAATTTACTTATGTCTCGCAGGTGAATCAGACTATCGCTTTTGGTGCCTTAGATGAAGCCAAAGCCCATTACCTCGCCAAGAGTGGCCTAAAAATCTCGCTGCTTCGCCTGAAAGCTTACCAACAGGTTAAGGCCCTAATCGCAAATATGGGCAAAGGCGCCACTCAAGGTGTCCCTCGGGGAATGATCGAGAAGATCTGGAGCTTTCCTTTCTTTTATCCGATTCCTACAAGTATCCCTGGAATTAGCAACTCAGACAAAGATTTGATCAATAAATTTCAAAAAGAATCCGGACTGGATGGGAAATTTTCGGCCACAATTGAATCTGAATCCCAGCGCTTTAATATCAATTTTATTGTCCCGGGCTATGCACCGATGCCCAGCCCATCAGCCTCTCCATCGCCTTCACCTACACCAACCCCAGGCGCTGCCCCTACTCCTAATCCTACCAGCCCCGCACCTACACCTAGCCCTGCACCCAGCTTTGACCCTGAAGCCGCTAGACAAAGCCTTTCCACTTTACTTGGAACTATCTTGAATCAAAAGTTTGAGGAAGATCAGGATTTTGCTGCCAACTACCGTGATCTTCGTTTGGAAGATCTGGTCGATAATATCGCTGCTTGGGCAGATCGTCTGTACGATAGAAGAACGACTTCAAATCGGGATAAAATCCCGATGAAACGGGCTCCTTTTTACTCGATTACCGAGTTGCATTTTCTAGCTAATATTGACGACGATCTGTATCGATTATTCACGCCAGTCCTTACCGTAAGCCCTACTGCGGGGATCAATGTAAATACAATCGATGATTTTACATTGAAAGCACTGGTGCCCCAGATGGTAAAGGAAGAGAGAGCTGAGTTTTTCAAATTTAGGGACGATCCTGAAAGTGATAACTCCTTCAGAGAGCCGGAAGCTTTTTTTAAATACCTTCAAGGGAGTGTGTCCCTCTTCCGAGACCAGTATAGTTTAGACCAGTTTAAAGGCGACCTGCAGAAACGAAATATCAATATCGTCACGGATGAGACGTATTTTAAAATCACAGTGAGAGCTAGCGTGAACTCGGCGACCCGGACCATTGAAGCTTGGGTTACGCTGGGAAGCCCAGATCCAACCGCGTCTGCGGGTGGACCGAGTGGCCGCACGGCCGGAGCCCCCCCATCTGTTGTGGGACCAGGTCCCAATCCAGGTGGTGGCCAAAGTGCTCCCGGAAGCGGTTCGGAGTCTGGCTTGAAAATCACTGCAATGAAGATTTATTAGGAGCACGTCATGCGTATATTAGGTATCGATATCGGAAGCTCAAGTATCAAGGCACTGGAAATGGAAAGTGCTTTTGGACGGTTTGATATTCACGACTACCACGAGTTTCCTTTTAACGAACGAGAAGGAGAAGAGAAAGTCCTCGCCAGGCTTATTGGCTCGTTGGCAAAAGCACCTGATCGAGTCGTGGTCGCGATGCCGCCGGATAAGGTTACACTTAGAAACTTACAGCTCCCAACGCGCGATAAGAAAGCGATTTTAGCTGGAGTCGGTTTCGAGCTGGAAGATGAGCTTCCTTTCGCTCTGGAGGATGCGGTTTACGATTATACCATCCTCCATCAAGCGAAACAGGGCAGTACTATTCATGTGGCTTCAACGTTAAAAACTCATTTAGGCGCTCTTTTATTTAAATTAGATAGCGGCAAAATTTCCCCGGACTTGGTGACCACAGAGCCCTGGGCTTATCGAATGCTGTTAAATAAGATCTTTGTAAATAATTCCCCGGCGACGCCCGTCCTCCTCATGAATATCGGGCGGGATAAAACAGTCTTTTATGTACAAAACAAGGACATCCCAGTTTTTGTTCGAGAAATCGCATGGGGAGGCGGAGACTTAACTCAAGCCATCATGAATAAGTTCGGTTTATCCAAAGAACAAGCCGAAGCAGCGAAATTAGACCGCGGAGTTATCCTTTCCTCTACAGACCATCAGGAGGTTACTCCCGAACACCTGGAAATGTCGGAGTGCTTGAGGGAGGCGCTCTCGCAATCCCTCGGCAATGAACTCCGCCAAGTTGCATTAATGACTAATAACTTAGCAGGTCAAGGCCCCGGCCAAATCTACCTTGCCGGTAGTACGGCACTTTTGAGTGGGCTGACTCATTGGATGCAAGAACAACTTCAAGTCCCTGCGCAGATCCTACCTTCCCTGAGTTCAATTACTTCATCAGGAGTGACCTATTCCGACCAATCCAACGCGACCTTTCCTTTAGCGGCGGCCTTGGCCTTATGTATGGTCAGCACGAATCGAAACAACTCGATTAACTTTCGGAAAGGTGAATTTTCGAAGTCGGGAAAAAACCGAGAGCTCAATCTTAAGATTTTGAGAAAACCCCTGATTGCCACGGCCATTGTGGTCACTACCCTTCTGCTCAGTCTGACCATTCAGTCGGCAGTCTACAGAAGTAAGATGGAGACCACTCAAGCCGCGCTGGAAAAAAATGTAAGAACTTTCTTTGGCGCCCCGTCGGCCAACACCGTGCGGACTTATATGATCAATACAAATAACCTGAGAAAGGCCATCAACAAGGAGCTTGATAAACAACGAGAGCTAGCCAGGCTGTTCGGACCTAATCCCCGTTCACCCACGGACTACCTCCATTTGCTCTCTAAAACGATTCCAAAAGATCTGGTCGTCGATATGACGTATTTTCAATCGGGGACTCCGACCAGTGACAGCTATGTCTCTGGCACCGGGCCTGCGGCGACCCAAATGACTTTTCTGGTTTCTAATCCACAGAACTTGGAACGACTTAACTCGCTCCTCGGGGACAAAGTAGCGGGTCTTCAAAGAGGCAAAACCGAAGAAACCGTATTAGAAGGCGAAGCTCAAAAGAAATGGAAAGTGACCTTCTCAGGAAAACCTGTCGAGGAGTCTTATGGAAAGTGAATCAAAGTTTAAGGAATGGCTACAAAAGGCTGTAGATAAATTGAATGAACAGTCTTGGTTTCAGGAGGGGAAAGGCAAATGGGATGAGCTCGACCCTCAGAGCAAGACCTACCTCAAGTTTGCCGGCGTTGGTTTGTCAGTTCTTTTTGTATTAGGACTGCTGATCAATGCAGTTTGGAGCGTCCATAGCTTGAAATCTGAACTCCTGGAAAAAAGAGCTCTACTCACCCTAGTTCAAAGCGCGACTGACGAACTTCGCCACCTCAGGGAAACCATTCCGTCTGCCGCAAGCTCTTCAGGTACTGAGACTTCTGGTTGGAATGCCTATTTTGAAACTACGGCCGGATCTGCCGGAGTGGAGAAGTCTAGTTTATCAATCCAGGGAGAAAAGACCGGATCATCTACTGAACAAAGCAAAGAGCAACTTTTTGAGCTTGGACTTAAACATGTCAATCTCAAGCAGATTGTCCGTTATGCGTTCATGTTAGAATCTGGACAGCGTCCGGTAAAACTGCGAAATCTAACCATTGACACTAAGGGCGACCATTCCGGATATCTGGATGCCAGTCTGGCCGTGTCTGCATTTACGTTGGTAACTCCAAAATGACAACTTCTCAAAAAGACGACGACTCTGGCAGTTCGACCTCTATCTCGCCTCCAAAGGAACCCGGATCTCTCACTGGAGAAATTTCAGTTGAAAGATCCTCTACGGGCTTAGTAGCCGAAGAAGGCTCGTCTGTAACGATAGAGGCTCTCCCAACCCCTGATGAGACGGAATCTAGCGAACCCATTCCACCACCTACGCGCCTTAGAAAGATTGGCAGGTTTGCCGGATGGGCGCTCACCACGCTATTTTTATTGGTGATGTTCACCTGGATTAAACTTCCAGATGATAAAATAAAAAACGATATCTTAGGAACGATCACGTCAGAGCTGGCGCATTCCGGTATTTCCGTCTCCACAACAGAGACCGACCTCAGTCTTCTATTTGGCCTGAGCTTCACTCTCAAAAATGCATTGATCACGCTGCCCCAGCCCAATCCTGCCGTTAGAATTGAAAGATTGGAAATTTCCCCTTCGCTGATTGGTGCTCTTTTTCGCAAAATGGCAGGTGAAATCCAAATCAGAAATGGCGAAGGAAGACTCCGAGGAGCATTTTCCTTTAGTGGGACCAAGGGTTCTATACGAGTTAAAGCCGAAAAGTTGGAAATTCAGAAACTTGGAGTTTTGCCGTTCCTTGCAGGGATTCAGGGAGGCGGAACACTAGACGGAGAAGGCGACCTGAGTGGTGATTTCAATCTTCCGAGCACCCTAGGCGGACAAGCGCATTTCACAGCCAAGAAAATCACGCTTGAGTCTCAATCCATTGCTGGATTCCTGATTCCAAAGATCTTTATCTCCGAAGGTGAACTTGAAGCCAACCTCGACAAGGGTAAGGGCCCGATCAAGGCTTTAAAGCTCGGCAAACCCGGAAATTCGAAAGATGATCTCATTGCAAACCTAACCGGAGACTTGAGCCTTGCAGCAACCTGGCCCTCCAGTGGGTTAAATGCGAAAGTCAGGTTCGGTATTTCCGAAACTGTGATGAAGGCTTTCCCTATCCTAGATGCTCTGTTAGGTCAGGCGAAAGAGTCAGACGGAAGTTACTCCTATAGCTTGAGTGGAACCCTAGATGGTCTGGTTCCAACACCGTTAGGAGGAGGATCTCTTCCTTCACTTCTAACCGGCTCCCCTCAAGCTGGCCAACCTACCGGCGACTCGGTTCAATCTCCTCCTCCAGGAGGAGCGCAGCCCAGCCTGACCAAAGAGAATACAACATCTTCAGACTGAACGTCTTAGAAAGTGCACCTTATGGATTTACAAATCGAGTTAGAAAAAGAATTGGACTCGGAGTTAGAGAAGCATTTATCTGGCAAAGCAGGACATTCCCCAAAAATCTTATCGGATTCAATCCGATACAGCATTTTTACCCCTGGAAAAAGGATTCGACCCCGTCTGCTTTTGACCACTGGAAAAATGTTGGGACTAAAAAAGGAATCTCTGATTCCTGCAGCTGCTGCACTGGAATTTATCCATTGCTTCACTTTAATTCATGATGACCTGCCGTGCATGGATGATGACGATATGCGTCGTGGTCAGCCCTCTAATCACAAAAAGTTTGGTGAAGATGTTGCTCTTTTAGCGGGCGACGCCTTGCAGGCGATTGCCGTGGATGCGTTTCTAAATACACCCTTGCCAGCGGACGTGGTGTTGGAAGGACTGAGAAAATTCCAGGATGCGGTTGGTCCCAGAGGAGTCATTGGCGGTCAGGCCGCTGAATCGGGCCTCTTGCAGCCAGAAGCAACTCTTTCCGATCTTCAGTGGGTGCATGCTCAGAAAACAGGAGCCCTATTTTTAGCTTCCATCCTGGTGCCAGCCGCATTCGCAAGAATCGAAGAAGCCAGCGAAAGGGGCCAAGCCCTAGCAGCTTTTGGCAAGAGTCTTGGAAATGCCTTTCAAGTTGCCGACGACCTCGAAGATGGAATCCCTACCGACACAGCAAAGACAAGTGTGTTAGCCTATCTCAGTCCCGAGGAGGCAATCCGCTCGAGTTCGGCTAAGTTAACTCCGGCGATGGAAAAAATCTCAGCGCTATGGGGAAACCAGAGCAGGGAATTGATCCTCCTTGCTGAAGAGGTTTTGAAAAAACTAAGGAGAGCTCATCCGTGACCCGAAAAAAAGCTACCTTATGGATCACTGACCCCTGGAATACGTTGGATCACCCCAATGACACATCGCTTAGACTAGCGGAAGAGGGGCTCAAACTGGGAATTCCCCAGTACTGGTGTGACGTACGATCGATACGCTTGGACTACTCTGAAGCCAAGCTGGACGCTCAGCAAATTCTTCATCCTCTTCAGATCCTCGCTATTGGCCTAGAGGGTTCAAAGAAGACTGAACTTGTAAATCCTCTCTCTGTCCTGTTGCAGGGGAACGAGAAAATGGAGGCGGCTTTTTTACGTAAAGCAAAACTCTTCCCCCCCAGCCTAGTCAGCAGCCAGTGGGACAAGCTCAGAGAATTTGGGAAAAAACACGGACGAACTGTCTTGAAGCCTCTTTATGAGGCACAGAGTCACGGTGTAGAACTCTTGGATTGGTCTAAGGAGGATCGGGTCCAAAATGCGAAGTTGCTGCTGAGTGCGGCTACCCACGGCTTCTATCAGCCGGTCTTACTTCAGAGCTACCTCGAGGGAATCTCAAAGGGAGAAACCCGACTCTGGTTTTTGGACGGCAAGCTTCTAGCTGCGGTAAAAAAACTTCCCGTCAGCGGAGACTTTCGGGTGAATATTGACCAAGGGAGCCAGCTTCAAAAAACGAAATTGAATCGAGCTGAAAAACTAGCAGCCCTTAAGATAGCCTCCTACCTTAGGTCCAGAAAAATCAGACTTGCTGCGGTTGACCTAATTGAGGGCTGGGTCACGGACTTTAATTTCACCAGCCCCGGTTTAATTACAAAAATGGAGCCTCTTTTAGGGCTTAACCTCGCAAGAACGATTGTAAAAAGACTCTCCCGCGCTTAAAAGAAGAGGATGGGAAAAGCCGCCAAGTCGCCTCTGATAGTCATTTTCACGACCGTGATGGTCGACCTTATTGGATTTGGGATGGTCATTCCTCTGATCGGTCTGTACGGGCGACACTACGGTGCGGACGGTTTTGACCTTGCGATCCTGGGGGGAATTTACTCCCTGATGCAATTTTTCTTTGCCCCCATCTGGGGCGCCCTGTCTGACCGAATGGGAAGGCGTCCAATTATTCTTCTTTCCCTCTTAGGATCTACACTCTCCTACGTGATTTTTGCATTTGCTCCGAGCTATCTTTGGTTACTGATCGCAAGAGCTTTTGGCGGAATCTTCGCCGCAAATATTTCAACTGCTCAGGCGTATATCGCGGATGTCACACTCCCTGAAGATCGAGCCAGAGGAATGGGACTGATTGGCGCGGCTTTTGGGATTGGCTTCACCTTGGGTCCTCCACTTGGCGGAATTGCTTCGGCGAAGCTCGGGCTAGAAGCTCCAGGGCTAATTGCAGCCTTGATCTGTGGAACCAATTTCTTGTTGGCCATCTGGCGGCTCCCTGAATCCCTAAGTCCTGAATTGAAGAAGAGCGCTCTCGACCGCTCGCTTTCACCGATCCGATGGGAAGGTCTCAAAAGATCTTTTGCCAATCGGCAATTAGGGTTTTTCCTCTTCACGTTCTTCGTTGTGACTTTTGCTTTTTCAACAATGGAACAAACTTTTTCACTGCTTTTTCAAACAAAATTCAATTTGGAAACGGGTGAGGCCGGTTTGAAAACAGGTTTGGTATTGATGGTGGCTGGGATCATTGGGGCCCTCGTCCAGGGAGGAATGATTCGCTCACTGGTAAAAAAATTTGGCGAGGTAAAGCTCCTCATTGCCGGCCTTTTCCTAAACGCGCTTTCGATGGCTCTCTTCCCCTATGGAGCCACCTATATGATCTATTTTTTCTTAACGATACCGCTCGCACTTGGATCAGGCTTAATTAACCCTTCTCTGGCAGCTCTGATTTCTAAAAGCGCAGCCGCAGATAAGCAGGGTACTACTCTAGGCCTCTCTCAGGGTCTGGGAAGTCTTGCGCGAGCCACCGGTCCGTTCTGTGGCCTTTTGACCTTTGCAGTGAGTCCCCAACTCCCCTACCTGATTGCAACGCTGATTACGCTGGCTTTACTCGGGCTCACCCTCAGCGTGCGGAGATCCAAGTCCTATGGGAATTTCTAAATCCAACCGCGGGTGGCTACTCTTTCTTTTCATCTCCCTCTCTCTTGGAGCCCTGTTACGCCTCATTTGGGGGCTAGACATTGAATACAAGTACGACGAACAATTTATGTTCGAACAAAGCCAAACTCGGGAATTCTGGGAAGCCTGGTTCCACTCGGGGATGCTCGCAGGGGTGCAAATTCCAAATCCAGGTCTAAGCATTGCAGTTTTTGTCGCCCTGGCAAAAATCTTTGGGGCGACCACTCCACCAGAGCTAGCCCAAGCAGTTCAAATTTTGAACACCCTCGCATTGTTTTTTCTAGCTTGGTTTGCTTTCAGCCAGGTTGAAAAACAGGTAAGGGAGTCTTGGCTCTGGGGGACAGCACTCGTTTGCGTTAGCCCGATAGCAGTCTTATTGCAGAGAAAAATATGGGCCCAGTCGGTACTTCCCCTATTTTGTATGACACTGATTTTTGGGTGGCACTGGCGCAACAAACGGTGGGGCGCTTTTCTTTGGGGTGTCATCGGTGCGCTCGTTGGACAGATTCATCTGTCTGGATTTTTCGTGGCCTTTGCAGTTTTTGTTTGGACTTGGGCTAAGAAGTATCCGGTCCGTTGGAAATATTGGCTCGTGGGATCTGTCTTGGGTGCGTTACCGCTCATTCCCTGGGCCTTTGAAATTTTGTCTCAAGGCAAATTGCGCTCGATTCCCGCTTCAGGCTTAGACATTAGAAACCTTGTGGAATGCTTTTGGGAGTACTGGGCTACGGACTCCTTAGGGGTGGGACTCTCTTACAGCTTGCACAAGAACGAATTTTTTCAGTTTTGGAAGTATCCGTACTTCTTCAACTCTCCTACTTTCTTAGTGGGCATCGCTCATTTAATTCTGATTGGGATGGGGTTGAAGATTTTCTTTACTTCCCTCAAAGATTTCTTCGTCCAGGTAAAGTCAAAGAACAAAAGAACGCAGCTTTTTTTAGGACCGGATCAACCCTCAACTTCTACCCTGGAAAAAGCCTCGTTTTGGGGCTTCGGCCCTCTGCTTCACCTGACTGGGGTAAGAGTGACCCGCCATTACCTGATTATGACTTTTCCTCTCGAATGGGTCTGGCTAGCCCGGTTAGCCCTTGCCCGCGACAAAACTAGAAAGCTCTTACCTTGGATCTGGGGGCTTCAATTGTTTGTAAGCGCGCTGTTTCTCTACTATATCCACATTAACCACGGCGCACTTACGGGAGACTTTGGTCCGTCCTACCGGTACCAGATGGAAAGTGGTTCACAGGAATAGTTTTTTGGGAGCCTTTAATAAAGCTAGCTAACCTACTGAAAACCTGGGACTTTAAAAACACACCATTTTAATCAATTATTATTGTAATTATTCGTAATTTCATTTATAACCTTCCGAATATTTCGGGGTTTTAAAATGTTTTTTGCTTTATCCGTAGTTTATGGTGTTCACGTGATCCTACTTGCTTACCTGATCTGCTTCCTTGCGGTCAGAGGTTTTATGGGAGGCGGAGCAGTCCCTTTCTACCTTACCACTTTAAAATATGTGATCTACTTTCTGGTGCTTAAATTTGGTTTTAAACACCTCGATTCTTCTGGAATTGCGGTAGGCATGGTTCTTGGCGTCTATCTGAGCCTGCCGGTGATGTATTGGGTGAACCGCCTTGTCGTCTCCCAAATGGAGAAACTTTCCGAAGAACCCCGCAGAGCAAGTTAGTTCCTGTTTTAGAAAGAAATGATAGAATCTCCCTAAGGGGGAGAAATGACGAAATTCTACACCAGCTTGCTGATTCTGACGGTGATCTCCAGCAATGCCTATTCCGCAGACCTGACGTGCAAAGACTTTGACTCCTATTTCAGAAATCCTGAGGGCTTTGTCCCGCTTCCCCAGGAAAAATCGGATAAAAGTAGAGAGTCTTCGCTAGAGGCAACCGACACCCAATCCGACTCGAACTCTCCTCCCTGCCTAAGAGTACCCGGAGCCGGAGGAATTCTTTCGCATGTAGGCGCTGCATCGGCTACAGGTGCTGCAGCGGCAGTTGAAAAATTACTCGGCCGCGAAGCGCTTGACGACCTAGATCTCTATCGTGACTTCTATTCCCAGTTGGGAGCCTATCGAGAGTTTCAGGCACTGAACCCGGCAATGCTGGCCAAAATGGACTCAAAAATGAAAAAGTCTTTCATGGCTAAAGGAAAAGAACTAAAAAACTCATTAGAGTTTTCAAAGTTCGCAGCTGTTCTAAGCGCAGTACCCCCTCAAAGACGGGCAAAAATTGTCGAGTGTCTTGTTAAGAACGGGCTGAAAGACATGAATAAACGTGTTTCACTTCGAGAAGATAAAAAATTCGACTATACCGCAATTGATCGAGACACAGCGGAAAGAGGGAGTAACACTTTTATCGAAATAAATGGCGTACGCGACACCGTTTTAAACTTTTGGAACGCCTTTAAAGCCAAACTTTCTGCGGAGGAAAAAAACAGCGTAGAAGCTAATGTTCTAATCAGGAAACAACTTGTGAGTGCTGTCGCAGGGGAACTCGAGAAAGCAAACGCCGATGTCTCCAAGATTACGCACGACAAGAATTTTCTGAAAACAAAGCCTCCTATTCAAAAACCAGAACTCAAGGAGAAATCCGCAGATTGGAAGGACTATGTCCTCCGAAAAGCGAACATAGATTTTGAAGAGGATTTAGCAAAAAATCCGCACATGAAATTGGCTACACTCCTCCTTTATGGAGCTTCCCAAAACACCCCCAATACTTATGGCGAAACAAGAAAAGACCGTGAGCACTTCGATTACACTACCGAGATTCAATTTAAGAATCCGCCGTATATTACAGTAGCGGGAACCATCGGTGCCCCCCCTCACTTTACACTTGTATCTTTAGGTGTCGATTATGACGTTGAGGCCGGGCTAAAGGGAACATTTCAAGATATTGTTATCGATTCGCCAGAAAAGGCAAAACCGCGGGGTAAGAAATAGAGCTTACGCACTATTCACTATCGAGAAGAAGCTCAAAGTAGTCTATTCCAAAAGTCTGTTCAAAAACTACTTCAGCATCGTACCAACCCGATCTGAACTTCCCATGGGAACCATGAGAATTTTTGATATGAATTTGACAGCTCTGAGTGTCAGGGTTCCACTTTGCACCGTTGAGTACCACAACATGTCTTCCACAATGATTTGGATTTAAGAAATGGTTCTGCACGTTCTCCGAGCTCTCGGACACTAAAGGGAAATAACACAGGTCAAGCGCTAGGCTGTGCCCTTCTTTGGTCGCATGCCGAATTTCACCCAAAAAGGCCTCCACGTTCAAACGTTCGTTTGGTCTCAACAGCGGATAGTGACGAAAAGTCGGCACAAGTGGGAGCCGTCGATTGATCTGGGGCTGATCCATGACATTACAGTAATAAAGCATGACCTTTTCAATGAACTCATCGGCATCTTTCGCCGCAGACAATGTGGCCTGGAAAGTCGTCGAACTCAGAATTTTGCTTTCATCCCCCGTCCTCAAATTCCACTCATGCCGATTTTTTTCCAGGAATTCTTTGACTCTAAATAGCGTCCTGAAAAAGGTCATCGTGTATTGGCTACGATCTAGCAGTAACCCATTTGTTTTAAAAAGCTTAAATAACGCCCTAAGATCTGCGAAAAGCTGCGCCTCGGTAGCTCCGGATGTATCAGGAGCGTATCTTGCCAAACAGACGGTTCTGTTTTCCGGAAGAGAATAGTGTCTGAGCGCGTCTTCGGTAAATCCTGTTCCTGGCCTTGCCAACCGATAGAGATTTCTTTCTCTATAAGAACCTTCAGCGACAGCGCTTCTGGAAACCTGAAGACCACAATTCCTGGGATCCGACTCACAAATTTGCTCTTCCAATAGGGCAGCGGCCGCATGTGCCCAGCAAGTCTGTTTGGCTCCTTGGTCGGAATCAGGGCCCATTTTTTCTCGCCGATCAAAGGTAATCTCGCGACACTGTTTTTCAGATATTTTCCAGGGAGTATCCACCATCAGGAAGTCCGTTCCAAAACGCCCTTCTTCGTCTGCAACAGCTTTCCTAAGCTTTTCAATTTCGATGGCAAAATTTTCCAGAAGAGCCTCAGTTTGGATCAACGCCCTTTCGGTAGCTTTGACACTCTCCCGGAGTGCACGAACTTCCATAACTATGTTGATAGGGGTTCCAGGAGGGAAAAGAGGCTCCAGAGCTCCGATCGGAATAAAAAAAAGATGAACGCCTCGAGCATCTGTAACCCGAACTACGCCTCCGGTCAGGCCACACCAGTCTACAAAAACAGGACCAATCCCTTCAGCTATAGCAAAAGGGCCAATCCAAGAAAGAAGCTTACGTTGATATTTTTGAAGAGCCCTAATCTCAGCAGACTTCACATCTAGAACTACGGTTCTTAGGTCGATCTTACTTTCGAGCAGGCCCCTAGCTCCCGCGAAAGCGCTCGAAGCAGTTAGAATTCCCAATAAAGCTAGAAGGGCGAGCCCGGCTCTCATAAGCCTTTCTATACTATAACTATGTAAACATGGCCATTCTTCCTTCTTGCGACTGTGGTAATGAGCCATTTCCGATTTTCTCTTTTGTAATTCAAAGGTTACAGATATACACCGGCTCGTGGCTTCTACCAAAAACCTGAGCCTGGGTAAAACGCTTGTCTTCGTCCTTTTTTATGCGGGGACTGCTTTCGCGGACCCCAGATTGATCGCTCGGGTCACCGTTGAAAAAGCGATCGAGGCCTTACGGGACTTTCAGGGGGAACCAGATATTCCCTATGTACCGGTGGTCCCTTTTAGAGGCTCATTGCTAGCAAGCACTCAACTCCTAGATCTAATCGACCTTGCTACGCCCAGCTTGAAGTCTCTGGAGGTTCTAACTGGCACCTTCGATCCAGCCACAAATTTTTGGAAGGCGCATTTTTCGACCCCTGTTCCTGCCGACAGAAAAGTGAGCAAAGCCTGGAGGGAACTAACCCCTATCAAGCTTGTCGAAGCCCCCCTGAGCGCCCTAGATTTTTCGGTTTCGGTTCAACCCTCAAAACTAGTCTCGATTCAGGTGAGGTTTAACCGCCAAGTAGTTTGTTTTGACACCTTCGATTCCCAGGTTCAAGCAACTCTGATTCGAATTCCACCGCCCCCAGAAAA
The DNA here is from genome assembly GCA_016185105.1 of Bdellovibrio sp. Taxonomy (GTDB): domain Bacteria; phylum Bdellovibrionota; class UBA1018; order UBA1018; family UBA1018; genus JACPOE01. The sequence goes on along the minus strand of JACPOE010000028.1, from coordinate 18,746 downwards.
GAATTTCCCCGTGTTTTATCGCCTGTCAGTCTTGGCATCGCAAAGAGCGCTCGGAGAAGATCTAAAAAAGATAGGTACGCTTAAAATTGAGTCCTACAGAAAATATTTTTTTTCGGATGATCAGCCTCTGATTTGGAGCCGTTTCGAACTCATTCCGTTCACTCATTACTACTAGAGCTAGCTGAACTTTTAACACCCTCAATTTTCCTGAAAGTGAGCTTTGCGGGCCCTTTGCAATAGTAGGGATCATGGTCGGTAGTTAGAACCAGAATTCCTTCTTTTTCAACGAAAGAATATTGCGGATTCAGCTGGAAGAGACTCTGCATTTTTGCCAAGAACTTTTGGTAAATTTCAGTCTTTTTCTTATCCAGGAGGGATGGTTTCTTCGGGGCACAGGTTGGGGGCTCAAACCTGTAGGAGTCTAAAGAAGAAATCGTTAAATAGGCTTCCTCTTCATTAACACCCACTTTAGCAGGGAGAATAAGATCACACTTAGACTCAGCGGTTCCAACATCGTAAGCTAGGTAAGAACCTTTAGTTAGAAAGACTAGAGTAAGATGCCCGCTTTGACGATCACAATCATTGTCGATCAACTTCCAAGCCTCTTGATAAGCAGATGCGACGTTAACGGTACATAGCGAAATAGCGAAGACTATTAATTTAAAACTTTTTTTCATACATCCACAAAATATATTTATCTAGACGCAATTAAGCCCCAGAAGGAGTCACTTTGTGTCATATTTTTCATTGAACTTCAACTGTGTATTAAAAACTAGAGGCGGTACTAGACCTAAGTATTCGGTTTATTAGACATCTTTAAACAAATCAGTGATGGGCTTCTGTGTTAAAAGCTGAAGCTCCGCCAGCAATTCTTTCGCCCGAGCAATCTGGGCGGTGGGGACTCTACCTCTTTCAGCCTGAACGGAATTGGAAGGAGGTCCCGATGGTGGTGATGTCGAAACAGAAGGAACACTCTTTTCAGGAGATTGTTGCAAAGCGGGGGGTGGAGCAACCAGAAAAGGTGCATCCTCTACCGGATCACCTTGAGGAAGAGAGTCTGAGGAAGAAATTTGCGGTCCTTCTCCCTCAATTCTACTACCTTCGCGGGTAAGGCCTTCCAAGACCTTATTCCTGAACTCTTTGAATTCCCCAGTCCTCTTTAACTCCGAGAGTCTTTTCCGAGCGCCTTCGACCGAGTAGCGCTCTGTATAGAGCAGGTATTTAATCAAATAGAGAGACTCTACATCTCCCCTCTTGTAGACCCGCTGCCCGGTAGAAGATTTCTGAGGATGAATGAAAGAGAATTCGGACTCCCAATAGCGCAAGACATAGGCCTTAACTCCCAGGAGTTTCGCCACATCCCCAATTTTGTAATAAAGCTTGGCGGAACCTTCGGAAGAACTACTCGTTAGAGTCGTCATCCTGATTTCCAGAAGGAGAAATAGGTCTACCTTCTAATGCGGAGTTCACATCCGACCTCAGAACTTGAGAAGGGCGAAAGGTGAGGACACGGCGGGCGCTGATTTCGATGCTCTCGCCTGTCTGAGGATTTCGTCCCACTCGAGACCTTTTTTCACGAACGACAAAATTACCAAATCCTGAAATCTTGATTTTCTGCCCGTCCGCTAGAGTCCCCTTAAGGGTATCGAACACCAACTCTACTAGGTCAGCAGCTTCTTTTTTTGAAAAGCCAACTTTCTCGTAAAGCGCTTCAACAATATCCGCTTTCGTCATTGCCACGGCTAGCGTCTCCTGTTTCTGTCAGTTCAAAAACTACCTGACTTCTTGTGAGTTCCTTAAAGTTTTACTAACTTCTAAGGTCCGCTCCGAGCTCTTTTTTCCAACTCTCTAGGATGCGTGCCGAGACTGCTTCAGTCTCAGATTCTTGGAGACTTCGACCCTCATCATAAAAGATAACCCGTACTGCGATTCCCTTATACACGTCAAATACCCGAGCAGTTTTGGCCAAAGGCTTCCCAGCCTTCAATGCAACCTGACATAATTTTTCCGCCGAAACATCCTGACTCACCACAAGAGCATAATCCCTCTCCATTGGCGGAAACACAGGCCAGGAGCGAAATGCTGGCACATCAAAGGACTTCCTTGAAAGCTGAATTAATGCTTGCCAATCTAACTCCACCATCCATAAAGGAGCCCGGGACTTGAGTTCCTGAGCTTTTCCAGGATGAAGAAGACCAATCACTCCGGCAATCCGATTCCCCGCCAAAACAATGGCGCTTTTGCCTGGGTGGAAAAGAGGATTCTCTTTTGAAACAATCTCTGTGAAAGATTGAAAGCGAATTCCCTTCGTACCGAGAGCTGTCAAAACTCCCTCAACCGTAGCTTTCACATCAAAGAAGTCTACTTCTCCTCTCTCGCTCCTTAGCCCCTCGGCGTACCGAGGACCTGAGAGGATCCAAGAAAGCTTCCATGACTCTTGAACACCCGTTTGGGTCTGTTCCTGAGACTGGATTGGACCTGCGGCGCTAAAAACTGGTCTTAGCTCGAAAAGACGAATTGCTGGTTGCTCTGACCCGAAATGACGATTCCAATTTTCCGATGCGTTCCGAATAAGACCAGGCAGGAGAGATGGAACCATCGAGCGGTACTCTTCACTCAGGGGATTCAAAAGCTCCACTGAGGAGCGCATCCCCAATTGTCCCAACCAAGCCGAGCTGGTGAACGCATAGTTTAAGGTCTCATGAAATCCTAACCCTTTTAAACAATCCTTGGCCTTTTCAATGACGGCAAAATCATTCGAGGAAGAATAAGTAAAAACGGGCGACGAAGTGAGCTGAGGAAGGGTAGCTGGGATAGCGGCATAACCAACACATCTAGCCACCTCTTCTGCAATGTCCTCACGAATAGCTAGGTCGAGCCGATAGGACGGCGGTTCGATAATCCACTCCCCTTGGGGCGCGTTCCCTGGCATCGAGATAACTTTGCAGCCTAGGGCCTCAAGAACCTCTTTCACTCGGTTAGGGGCAAAGTCAGGGCTCCCAGAATCAAACCCTAAGAAATTTCTTAAATAATCAGACTTGAAACTAATTTGACGCTTCCACTCCGGAACATCGGAGGAACGTGACGGCAGGTGTTCCCAATGAGACCCTTCTACTTTTCCACCGGCTAACTCTAGAATGAGGCTCACCGCCCTGCTCACCACCGTGGAAAGGCCAGCTGGGTCAATGCCCCTCTCAAAACGATGCGAGGCATCCGTTTTCTTTTGGTGCTTGCTGCTGGCTTTGCGAACTAAGGTCGGATCAAACTCGGCACACTCAAAGAAAATATCTTTAGTTTCATTCTGAACCTCAGAGTTACCGCCCCCCATCACACCTGCTAGTCCGATGGGCTTTTTGCCATCCGCAATCACCACTTCAAAGCCTTGAAGGGTAATCTCAGTCCCATCCAAAAGAGGCAGCGTTTCCCCTGGAGCTGCCTGACGAACTCTAACAACTCCGCCTTCAATTCGACTTGCGTCATAGGCGTGAGTGGGATGCCCCATCTCCAACATAACGAGATTAGAAACGTCCACGACATTATTGATCGAGCGAGACCCGAGAGATTCCAAACGTTTCACCAACCACTCGGGCGAAGGTCCCACTTTTACACCACGAATCAAACAGCCATAAAACTGAGGATTCATGGGTCCAGCGTTCAGCTCAATCTCGTAAGGCAGGGATTGAGGGCCTTTCTCCTGAATTTTCGGAAATTGCGGAAACTTGACTTTCGTACCAACTGCAGCAGCCACCTCTCTCGCAATTCCTATATGACTAAGGCAGTCTCCACGGTTGGCAGTCAATTTTAGAGATAAAATAATATCGTCACGTCCTAGAACCTTGGCCAAGGGCATACCGAGAGGAGCGTTTTCCGGCAAAATCAGAATCCCCTCTGACTCCTCTGCCAAACGAAGTTCGGACTCAGAGCAAAGCATTCCATTTGAGATTTCACCCCGAATTTTGCCTTGAGAAATCTTCATCCCATTGGGAAGCGACGAGCCGACCTGAGCGAGGGCAACCTTGTCACCCGCTTTCATATTTTGGGCTCCACAAACAATTGCCAACGGCTCACCTTGGCCTATAGTCACTTGACATAAGCTCAAGCGGTCGGCCTGTGGATGAGGCTTCTTCTCTAGAATCTGCGCTACGACAACTTTTTCAAACCCATGATCGAGCCGTTCAATTCCCTCGACCTCTAGCCCACGAGAAGTCAAAATCTCTGACAAAACCCTAGGTCCGTCGACCTGTGGGTCTTTACACCCGGGCAAGACTGATGGGTCGACAAACTCGGCCAGCCATTTCCATGAAATTCGCATTGACGTGCTCCTGCGCTAGATTTCAAAACTGAGAAAAAAGACGAATATCCCCTTGAAAAAGCAGACGAAGGTCTGGAATCTGATAGAGCAACATTGCAATCCGCTCCACACCCATTCCAAAAGCAAAACCGGTGTAACCTTCCCATTCGCCTAACTCGCCAGAACCGGAAGTCCCGTTCGAATAGCCAGCCATTTCAAAAAGCCTAGGATGAACCATCCCAGCACCTAGAATTTCTAACCAGCCTGTCCCCTTGCAAACCCTACAGGTGTCCGAAACTCGGGTCCTACATTGGAAACAGCTGACATCAACTTCTGCACCAGGCTCCACAAAAGGGAAATAGCTTGGACGGAGTCGAATTCGTGTTTCTTTGCCAAAAAGCTCCGCAGCCAAAAACTGCAGTGTCCCTTTCAGGTCACTCATCTTGACGCCACGGTCGATCCAGAGTCCCTCAATCTGATGAAACATCGGGGAATGAGTTGCATCATCATCGGCGCGGTAAACAGCACCTGGACAAAGCACACGAACAGGAGCCTTCTGCCGACGCATTGCCCGCATCTGCACGGGGGAAGTATGAGTCCGTAGAACTACTCCGGGCCCCAGGAAAAAGGTATCCTGCATATCTCTTGCGGGATGATCTGCGGGAATATTGACTGCTTCAAAGTTAAGGTACTCAGTCTCCACTTCAGGACCTGTGGTGACGTCAAACCCGATTTTAGAAAAGATCTGTACGATCCTTCGGGTGGTTTGAGTAATGACATGAAGCGAGCCCCTGTGAGGCATCCGAGACGGAATCGAAATATCGATTTTTTCGCTTTGAAGCTTTCGGTTCAACTCGATTTCCTGGAGGCTCTTTCGCCTATTCTCCAAGGAATCTTCAACCTTTCGCTTCCAGTCATTCGCCACACCGCCGATGACTGGTCGCTCCTGAGGTGAAACACCGCCCAGGCCCTTGAGGACCTCGCTCAGTGCTCCTTTTTTTCCTAAAATTGAAATCCGAACTTGTTCAAGACGATCCAGGTCTGCGGCATTTTCAATGTCGTTTAAAGCCTGACCGCCAATTGCGTTCAGTTTTTCGATCATTTGATTTTTTTCTACTCAGTATTTTACTGAGCGGGTGCCAGAGCTCTAACCTGTTCAATAATCGCGCTGAAACCTGTTGGATCCACAATCGCAATATCAGACAAGACCTTACGATCGAGCTTGCATTCTGCCTTTTTCAAAGCAGCGATTAACCGGCTATAGCTAATGCCATTGTTGTTGGCTGCTGCAGAAAGACGAGCAATCCAGAGCTGACGAAAGTCACGCTTCTTGGCCCGACGATCACGATAAGCATAGATGAATGAACGATCTACAGCTTCCGCGGTTCTTTTGAATTTATTTTTTCTACCTAGGACAAAGCCTTCGGCGCGATCCAAAACTTTATTATGACGACGGCGGCGTTTAAAACCGCGTTTTGCACGAGGCATGACTACTCTCCTTTTTGAGCAATTCCAATCTTACTAGGCGCCGTAAGGCAAACACTTTTCGATGTGTTTAATATCCCCTTCAAACACCAAACCACTCTTACGAAGTTTCAATTTGCGAGCAGCATTCTTGTTACCAAGATTGTGTCTCTTGTTGGTTCTTTTGAATTTTACTTTCCCAGTAGCAGTAAACGAAAATCGCTTGGCAGCTGCTTTTTTTGTCTTCATTTTCATAAGGGTTGCAACCTATCGTAGATCAGCTCACTCAGTCAAGATTGATCTTTATCTCCACGCTTGGTTGGAGCGGGATTTTCAACAGGCTTCACCGGGGAAACTGGGGTAATCACCGGAGTCACTGGACCCGGACCATTGACCTTCACAACACCGGTCGCAACAGTAGGCTTCTTCTGAGCCCCTGGAGCTAGCACCATGATCAGCTTCTTACCTTCGATTTTAGGAGGAGCCTCAACGCTCCCAACATCCTTCACGAGCTCTACAAGCTGCTTCATGATCTTAAAGCCCTGATCTACATAAGCAATTTCGCGACCGCGAAACATGATGGTGATCTTGGCCTTATCGCCGTCCTCTAGGAACTGGCGCACATTCTTGAATTTATAATCAAGATCATGCTCCTCAGTCTGAGGACGCAACTGAACTTCTTTAACTTTGATAACGGTTTGCTTCTTTTTGGCAACCTGCTCTTTTTTCTTCTTTTCGTATTTAAATTTGCCGTAATCACAAATTTTACACACGGGAGGTTGAGCATTAGGGGAAACCTCCATCAAGTCCAGACCACGCTCTCGGGCCATTTGAAGGGCCTCATAGGTCGGAACTACACCCACCTGGTTACCTAGCTCGTCAATCAGGCGAACCTGAGGCACTCGAATACGCTCGTTTAAGCGGTGCTCATCTTTGCTCTGATTAGGAACAGGACCTCGCGAGAATCGCGGGCGCGGGAATGAAGGGTTTGAGGGATTTGACGGACTGGAAGGACTAGACGGTATAAATGCCATTCTTGAATTTGGTTCTTACTGGGAACCTCCTGTAAAGGATCTGATACCTAACTGTCTGAAAACTGTCAAGATATACAGGAAAACAGGTCCCCTTTTGCGAAAAAGGGGACCCAAAACGGAATTTTTTAAGGATTTACGGTTTTTTCAACTGATACCGGTGCCTTGGCAGCCCGTCCCGCTGTTTTCTTTTTAGTTGTGCCTTTGCTCTTAGAACTCTTAGCCTTCTTTTTCGCACCATTCTTGGGGAGTTTTCGAAGATTCACTAGGAGTCTTTCGAATTCCTTCTTCTGCATATCCATAAACTTGCGAAATTTCTTCACTTCTCCTGGAATTTGCTTTTGAATTCTTTCCAGTTCTTTACGCTCATGTTCAAGAAAAACCCTGATTTTTTCTACATCAGGTCCAAATAGCTTTTTTACTTCTTTGCCCTGGCGTTCAGCATAGTGACGGGCTTCAGCAACCCAATCATGGCTTTTAACCAAGGTTTCGAGCTGAGCCTGAGCTTCTTTGACACGGCCAACGACTTTTTTGATTTCTGAGTTCACTGAGTTCATAATTTCCATCCTATTTATCCCCCCTTGGCCATCCTGCTGGGTCGAACGAATAGCACGAACTCAAACACGGCGCAATCGGACTCGTTGAGGACAGCTAAAGCTGGTCCCACTTCTTGGCAATAGGAATTCTCCTGCCGATTCCGAATGCCTTTGAACTGGTCTTCAAGACTGGTGCGGCCTGCCTACGCTTATATTCATTGATTTCAAGGCGTTTCAAAATGTCGCGAATTTCGGCCTCTCCCAGCACTCCGTTGAGGCTTTTGATAATCTCAGAAACAGGCAGATGGTCTTCCAAATACGCCTTCAAAACCTGATCAAGATGCTCATAGGGAGGCAAGGTATCCTGGTCCGTTTGGCCAGGTTTTAGCTCCGCGGAGGGCGGCTTTGTAATCGAACGCACCGGAATAGGAGCACCACAGACTGCGTTCAAATGATGAGCTAACTCGTAAACTCTCGTCTTTAGAACATCTCCCAAAGGAGCTAAAGCACCAACCATGTCCCCATACAAGGTACAGTACCCGGTCGCCAATTCAGACTTATTCCCGGTAGTCAAGACTAGCGACCCGTCGTGGTTTGACAGAGTCATCAAGATTAGACCACGTAAGCGAGACTGAAGGTTTTCCTTGGCAATTGGAGCCAATTCCCCACGCCCTTCAGAGAGTTCACGAACCGCATTTGAAAACATGAATTTAATAGGACGGATCTCAAGACGAATTTTTAAATTCCTAGCTAACGTCTCCGCATCCTCTAAACTATGCGAAGAAGAATACTGACTCGGCATCGCAACGCCCAAGACATTCTCAGCACCAAGAGCTTCTACGGCTAGCGTTGCCACTACGGCGGAATCGATTCCCCCACTGAGACCCAAGACCGCTTTTTTAAACCCAGTTCGCTTAAAATACTCTCGAATCCCAACGACCAACCCCCGAAACAAAATTTCCATTTCACTGGGTTGATCTGCAGTTTGAGAACTCCCAGGATGATCTTCCCGGTCCTGCTTGGCGGGCGTCTCTACTTTAAGAATACCTTTGGAATAAGAAAGAATCGAAAAAGCCTTCTTAAAGAAAGGTAAGCGACCAACTGACTTGCCCTGAGAATCGAGAAAAAAAGACCCACCATCGAAAAGGATCTCGTCTGTAGCCCCTGTCTGGTTCACATAAATCAAAGGGAGTCCCAGATGAGCCGCAGTTTGAGAATGTAAGCTTTCGCGAATGGCTCGCTTACCCCACTCGTAGGGACTAGAGGAAATTGAAAAAATTAAATCTAAACCTAGCTCTTGGTATCTGGAGATAGGGTCCTTGCCGTAAAGACGCCGCCCGAGAGTGGGGTGGTTAACCCAAAGGTCCTCACAAATAGCAAAGCCGATTTTCAGCCCGTCACAATTCCACGAGCGAATTTCCGTGGAAGGCTCAAAATAGCGAGCCTCATCAAAAACGTCGTAGGTAGGTAAAAGTGTCTTGGCCTGTTCAAAAACTTTTTTTCCATTTTCGAAAACGCTAACAGAATTCTGAGCCAGCCTACCTGTCTGAGATGGATTTCTTGCAACATGACCGACAGCCAAAGCGCAAGACTTGCCTTGAGTTAGGGCCGCTAATTTGGCGAGAGCCTTTTCATTTCTTTCAAAAATTTCGGGACGATCTAAGAGGTCATGAGGAGGATACCCGCAGACACTAAGTTCCGGGGTGATAAGAATGCGGGCCTGCCCTGCGCAGGCCCGAGAATACGAATCAGCAATTTGATCAACGTTCGCGTCGAATGCTCCTACTACAGGGTCAATCTGAGCAACAGCGATTCTGATCATTAGTACCGTTTTTGAATTTCAGCTTTGTCGAAGAAGTAGGCCAACTCACGGTCAGCAGACTTCACACTATCACTACCGTGCACGGCATTTGCCTCGATGCTGTCGGCAAAGTCTTTCCGAATTGTGCCAGGAGCAGCCTTTGCAGGATCTGTCGCTCCCATGATTTCACGGTTCAAAGCGACTGCATTTTCGCCTTCCAGGCACATCAAAAGAACTGGCCCGCTGGTCATGAAATGAACCAAGCTTTGAAAAAATGGACGGTCCTTGTGCTCAATATAGAAGCCTTCCGCTTTTTCGCGGGATAGTTTTGAAAACTTGGCCGCAGCAATGCGGAGCCCCTTTGTTTCGAAACGGGAAATAATTTCCCCCATCACATTCTTTTGAACCGCATTAGGTTTAATAATTGAAAAAGTGCGTTCGATCGCCATAAATCCTCCGTCTAAAAATTCTTTTAATTCTCGTAGCGCAAATCACTGCCGATTGCGAGTGGATTTAGCGCATAGCATCTGCAAGCGTAGATCCCAGGTCCGCTGGGCTCCGGGCAATCTTCGCCCCCGCACTCTGCAAAGCCTGAAACTTTTCTTCGGCGGTTCCTTTTCCGCCAGAAATAATAGCACCAGCATGACCCATCCGTTTACCTTTGGGCGCTGTTGCACCACCGATAAAGCCAACGACTGGTTTCTTAAATTCCCGCTTGATGTATTCCGCCGCTTCTTCTTCAGCAGTTCCACCAATTTCACCAATCATAATCACGCCATGAGTGGCCTTATCTTTGTTAAAGGCCTCTAGAACGTCGATAAAGTTTGTGCCATTGATCGGGTCTCCGCCAATTCCGACACAAGTACTCTGACCAATGCCCAACTGGGTCAGCTGAAAAACAGCTTCGTAGGTCAAGGTCCCAGATCGAGACACAACCCCAATATTCCCGGGTTTGTGAATAGAGCCAGGCATAATTCCAATTTTACATTCGCCCGGAGTAATAATTCCCGGACAATTTGGACCAATCAAACGCGACTTCGTCGACGCCAGATAGCGTTTCACTGCAAGCATGTCCTTCACCGGAATTCCTTCGGTGATACAAACAATCATCGGAATTCCTGCGTCCGCTGCTTCACAAATCGCATCTGCTGCACCGGCAGGAGGTACGAAAATCATTGTCGCATTAGCGCCAGTCTTGTGAACAGCCTCACCGACCGTGTTGAAAACAGGGATCCCTTCGTGAACTTGGCCTCCACGACCAGGGGTAACCCCTCCCACCACTTGAGTTCCATAATCCCGACACCCCAGGGCATGAAAGCTGCCTTGTGAACCGGTAAGTCCCTGAACCAATAACTTTGTACTCTTATTTACCCAGACTGACATAGTAACTCCTTGAGCCTTTAAACACTTTTTCCTTGTGAAGCCGCGACCACTTTTTTCGCTGCATCAGTTAATCCGTTTGCGGGAGTGATTTTTAACCCAGAAGCCGCAAGAAGATCCTTACCTCGTTCCACGTTGGTACCTTCTAATCGAACGACCAGAGGAACCTGAAGCTGAAGCTCTCTTGCTGCTTCAATAATACCTTCTGCAATCACATCACACTTCATGATTCCACCGAAGATATTGACCAAAATGGCTTTTACGGAGGGATCTTTGAGGATAATTTTGAAGGCGTGGGCCACTTTTTCCTTAGTCGCTCCGCCGCCGACGTCGAGAAAGTTTGCAGGCTCGCCGCCGTGCAACTTGATGATATCCATGGTGGCCATTGCCAAACCCGCACCGTTGACCAGACAGCCAATATTTCCGTCTAGCGCGATGTAAGCCAGCTCATATTTGGAGGCTTCTACATCTTGTGCGTTTTCTTCCTGAATGTCTCGCATTTCGACAATATTCGGACGGCGATACAATCCGTTATCATCGAAGTTAAACTTCGCATCGAGGGCCATCATTTTTCCGGCCTGAGTAATAATCAAAGGATTGATTTCAACCAGTGAACAGTCGGACTCTACGAAACATTTGTAGATTCCACCGAAAAACTGAACAGCATCACGGGTCTGTTCAGGAGTTAAACCCAAAGCACTAGCCAATCTCCTGCCGTGAAAAGGCATGTATCCCGTGGTGGGATCAATCGCGACCTTTACAATTTTCTCAGGGTGCTTTTCTGCAACTTCCTCGATTTCCATCCCACCTTCGGTGGACGCCATCATCACGACTTGAGAGACAGCACGGTCAATGACAACCCCGAGGTAAAGTTCACGAGCAATCGCAGAACCCTCTTCAATCCAGATCTTATGAACTTTCTTTCCATGAGCACCCGTTTGAGGTGTTACTAACACCTTGCCCATAATTTCTTCGGCAGCTTTGGAGACTGCAGCGACGTCTTTACAGACTTTAACTCCGCCCGCCTTACCTCTTCCACCAGCATGAATCTGAGCTTTTACAACCCAAACTGAGTTTTTTCTCTCCTTGGCAAGATCTTCGGCGGCGGCCAGAGCTCTTTCTCCAACCTGTAGACCTTCTTCCACAAGCCTACCTTCGGGAACTGCTACACCGAATTTCTTTAATAACTGCTTTGCCTGATACTCATGAATATTCATTTCTTTATTTCTCCAAACTAGAGCCCGAGCTTATCCATAGCCTCGACCAGTTCGCGAACTGCGAAGGCCGACTTTTCGAACATCCCTTTTTCGGTCTCGTTCAATTCGAGGACTGGAATTCCTTCCAGACCCTTGGCTCCCAACTTTGCGATGACTCCGCAAAAAAGATTTTGAGTTCCGTACTCACCATTCAAATAAACTGCGCAAGGCAAGTACCGCTTCTTATCGCGGACGATGGCCTCTGCCATTTGAACTGCGCTGGCTGCAGGAGCGTAATAGGCAGAACCCGTTTTTAGTAAACCTACGATTTCAGCTCCGCCTTTGCGCGTCCTGTCCACAATCGCGTCAATCTTGTCTTTGGGCAACAGCTGCTCAAGGGGGATGCCTCCTACACTGACATAACGAGGCATTGGCACCATAGTGTCGCCATGGCCCCCAAAGACAAAGGCTTGAACATCTTCAACACTTACATTTAGTTCTTCAGCAATAAAGGCGCGAAATCTTGCACCATCCAAAACGCCGGCCATTCCCAAAACTCGCTCCCTTGGAAAGCCTGAAGCTTTCATGGCAACGTGGCACATAGCATCTAGGGGATTGCTTACAATAATCATCACCGCATTGGGCGAATACCTTGCTACTTGACCCGCGCATTCTTTCACAATCTTTGCGTTGGTCGACAAGAGGTCATCACGGCTCATCCCCGGCTTCCTGGGAAGTCCTGCGGTTACGATCACAACGTCAGAATCTTTAGTTAAGGAATAATCACTTCCGCCCTGTATCGTAGAATCAAAACCCTCAACCGGGGAAGCCTCGAAAAGATCCAAGGCCTTACCCTTGGCAGCATCCCCGTTGATGTCGATCAAAACCACATCACCTAATTCTTTAGAAGCTGCCCAGTGAGCACATGTTGAGCCAACAAAACCCGCACCAATTACCGAAATTTTTGGACGACGCATGATATTAACCTCCGGATGCGTCAACTATAGGCTAGCTCTGTGTAAACTTCAGCCTAAAAATTCGCCCACTCCAAAGGAATCGGGATTTTGGGAAAAGAGATCCAGAAAGTCTCTTGGACTAAAGAAAAAGGTTTAGTGGAACTGTAGACTCACACTTAAATGATTTTACCTCGGTATCTAAAGCTCCATACCGAAATCCATAGTATGGAATTCCAGCTTTTTTGAGCTCGACTTCCATCGATTTAACGTGCTTTTCACGATCATCCACATAGACCACTTTTTTAGGGACGAACTTCAATTTCCTTAAAAACTCGGAAAAAACCAACCCTTTACTGTTGCTTTCTCCGACCGATAAAACTCCATGACTAAAGACCGCTTCATCATTGGAATGAAGAACCTTCTTCGAAATTTTCAGAAGCCCCTTATAAATCGTATTGTTCTCAAGCTTAATCCCTATTGAGGCAAGCTGACGGCGGGTCACGCTTAGGATATCCGAAGTTCTAGCTGTGAGACCTAAGGTAGGAATTCCCTTCTGCTGTTGTTGACTAATCCACCCAGGTACTGAGGGTTCGACCGCCCTTACTTTGATTTTGCTCTGCACACGGTTCCAAAACTTCATCAGCTTTGAATCCATTTTTTTATCCTGCAACGGTTTCACCCGAGCCACGTCATAAAGGCAATAAAACCATTGATCCGAACCAATAGAGGTAGTCGGTGTAAGCAAAGTGTTGTCGACATCAAATACCAGTAAGGTGTCCTTATCCACGAAGGGTTGAATTTCAGAAAATGACTTAATCTCCTGAATTGCACCCCGACAAATAGGCGCGGAAAGACCCGCGACTAAAATCGCACTGATGTATACTGATTTGAATTGCATAGATTCGCCCCTTACATGTGGGCGATAATTTGCTGACCAAACTCGGAGCACTTCACTTCAGTCACCCCGGAAGCTCCCTCTTGCTTCATCAATCGAGCAAAATCGTAAGTTACTTTACGACTTCCGATCGCCCCATCGATCCCTTTTATGATCAAATCGGCCACTTCTGTCCAGCCCATATACCTGAACATCATTTCCCCAGACAAAATGACCGAGCCTGGATTTACTTTGTCCAGGTCGGCGTATTTTGGCGCAGTTCCATGAGTCGCCTCGAATACTGCATGGCCGGTGACATAGTTCACGTTACCGCCGGGAGCGATCCCAATTCCCCCTACCTGGGCCGCAAGCGCATCAGACAAGTAATCACCGTTCAGATTCAAAGTGGCGATTACGTCAAACTCGTCTGGCCGGGTTAGGACTTGTTGAAGAGCAATGTCTGCAATCGCATCCTTAATGAGAATCTTGCCTTTGCCCAGCTCAGCTTTCTGCTCAGCATTAGCAGCTTCTTCACCCTTTTCCTTTTTGGTCTTTTCCCAGCGCTCCCAAGTGTAGACTTGGTTTCCAAAATCACGTTCGGCCAAAGCATAGGCCCATTGACGGAACCCACCTTCGGTAAACTTCATAATATTGCCTTTATGAACAATCGTAACGGACTTGCGCTTTTCTCGGATTGCAAACTCAATTGCCGAGCGCACCAAACGCTCGGTTCCTTCTTGAGAAACGGGCTTCACGCCTAAACCGCTGCTGTCCGGAAAACGAATTTTAGAATATTCTTTTGGAAACGTGTCTTGGAGAAACTTCAAAAGCTTTTTTGTACTATCGCTCCCTTTTTCAAACTCGATACCTGCATAAATGTCTTCGGTATTTTCACGGAAGATAGCCATATCGACTTTTTCCGGATGCTTCACTGGCGAAGGCACGCCTTTGAACCATCTTACCGGTCGCAAACAAACATAGAGGTCGAGCATCTGGCGCAGAGCAACATTCAGGGAGCGAATTCCTCCGCCCACTGGAGTCGTCAGAGGACCTTTGATCGATACCAGATAATGCCGAAGGGCCGTCAGAGTATCTTCGGGAAGCCAATCCTTGTATTGGTTAAAGGCTTTTTCGCCCGCAAAAACTTCAAACCATTCAACTTTGCGCTCACCGTTATAAGCTTTTTTCACGGCTGCATCAAAAACCATCTGCGAGGATCGCCAGATGTCCCTTCCGGTTCCATCCCCTTCAATGAACGGAATGATCGGATTGTGGGGAACGTTCAATTTCCCATTCTTAATGCTGATTCCTTCACCGGATTTTGGAGCTGTAAGCTGACGAAATGAGGGCGCGTTCGACATTTTGAAATCTCCTTAGCAGTTGATGTGGAACATTTAGAACCTATCTCACCCTGTCGTCAACTCTCTAGTAATTTTTCTGTCAGGATGCCCAGAGTCCCAGCGCAACTTCAGTCTTGCTGTCGCAAGTGCGAGGATATCCCCCTCATCGTGAGTCACCAAAAGAACCGGGGCTGGCCAAAGCGTGTGGAGATCCCGAAACTCTCGCCTCAGAGTTTCCCGCAGTTCTAAGTCCAAAGAGGAAAAAGGCTCATCCAAGAAAATAAGGCGGGGACGGCCTATCAAAGCCCGAATAAAAGCCACTCTCTGACGCTCACCACCCGAAAGAGTGGTGACCGAAGAGAGCGCATGTTCGGCCAAGGATACTTTTTTTAGCCAACGTCTGCCCTCCTCATCTCGAATACTACGCGCCACTCCCTGCATTCTAAGAGCAAAAGTACAATTGTCCAAAACGTTCATAGATTCGAAAAGCGCGTGATCCTGAAAAAGAAACCCAATCTCACGCTTTTGAGCCGGGAGAACCGCCAAATTACGCCCTCCCAAAAGAATTTCCGCACCTGGTTCGACCGGCTCCAAGCCTGCCAAAGCTCTCAGAAGTGTGGTCTTACCGCTCCCACTCTTCCCAATGAGCGCCACTCTTTCACCGACCCGAATCTGAAAGTCCGCACTCAGAGAAAAATCGGGCCAAGTCACTTTCAAATTTCGAACGGTAAAATCTTCGAGCTGAGACGTTCCTTCACCGAAACTCATCGTAAGACTCCTCTCATTTCGCTCATTCGACCGATGCGAAACGCGAAGAAAATAAGAAAACACGATACCAAGAGAAGGAAGGCCGCCAACCCCTGAGCTTCATCAAAACGATATTTGGCCATCCATCTTGAAATCAACAATGGAAGTGGAATCAGTTTCTCGCTATAAAAAAAAGACACCGCTCCGAGCTCCGCCAACGAACCTCCAGCTACCGCAGCGATAGATGAAACTACTGGCCCCCTCCATCGGGGCCACTCTACCCAACGAAAGACTTGAAATCGAGAGGCTCCAAGCGTGAATGCAGCATCTAACTGAGTAAACGAACCGATTTCACTTAAGGGCCAGAGGATGCGAAAAGCTAACGGGAAGAAAACTGTCGCTTGTACGCTTGCCATGGCTGCGAGACTTCCCTCAAAAGGATCGACCCACTGGCCGTAGGCTAGCCAAAAACCTAGAGCCAGAACCAGAATCGATAACCCTGAAGGAAGAGTTAGCAGGGTTTCAAATAGTCTTCTTAAAGGAGACATTCGAGGCAAAGTTTTTAAAGAAAAGACAGCTAGAATCGCTGTCAA
Source organism: Bdellovibrio sp. (assembly GCA_016185105.1). Lineage (GTDB taxonomy): Bacteria > Bdellovibrionota > UBA1018 > UBA1018 > UBA1018 > JACPOE01. The sequence continues at coordinate 2,537 of JACPOE010000028.1, read as the reverse complement.
GACCGACAAAGCCGCACTCAGACACGCCAACTCAATCGAAATCACCAGCGCCTCAAACCAGTCACCCCGGATCAGACCCAAAGCCAGAGTATGCCATGTTGCCAAAGGTGCAGAGAAGACCACTAAATAAGGAAGAATAAAAAAAATGGCAACACCGCTCAATAGCCAACCCCAATAGAGGGGAGGTCCAACACCGGAAATAGGTTGGAAATGAACTCCCCATTTAAGCCCCTTCTCGTTATGCTGGGCCCAACGACGAAAGACAATCAGGACGAACCATGGAGCAAGTGTCAAAACCATTTCCCAAAGGCCACAAATGACCGCGGATTGAATATCTAAGGCCCGATATCGAATAAAACTATAAAGAAGGGTCTCGAGAGTTTCGACTGGAGGTCCACCTCCCAAAATAAGAACTAGTGTGAAACTCATTACACAAAGAGAGAAGACCTGAACAGCAGCACTGAGCAGCCCCCACTTCACTCTAGGCCAGGTCACAAAACGATAGATCTGCCACGAAGAACCACCCAGGGTAATAGATGCATCGATTTCCCTCAGAGGAACCTGTGTCCTAGAATATGCAACCGACAGAGCAACCCAAGGCACATTCAAGAATACATGGGCTAAAATCGCTGCTTTGAGCGTGTAAGCCCAATCGGGAAAAATTCCTAAGCCGCTCAGAACTCCATTGCGTCCTAAAAGAATAATCCAGGCCATCGCGGCCACTAAAGTTGAAACGCCGTAGGGCAGCGCCATGAGGGTGGGGATTCTTGATCGAGGATGAAACTGCAACCACTTTCCAAGAAACAAGCCCAAAGGATAACCCATCAAGACGCAAATCGCAGTGCTAGACGCGGCTTGAACTAAAGTGAGTTTAACCACACTTAAAATCAGAGGATCAAAGAAACCCGCAGCTCCTTCTGCTGAGCTTTGTCCAGAAAACCCAAAAGACAAAACTGCAATCAACGGAACAAGAACGGCTAAGACCCAGGCAACACTAGTCCACAGTGCAGAAAAAAAAATCATGGCTGAATGCTCCTAGCCCACTCGTTCAGCACTTGCTTTACCTCATCAGGGTCGGTCTTCACTTGAATCACCTTCAAAGGCCTCGGTAGCCTCTTAAAAGACTCCGGCAGGCGCACATCGCTTCTCACAGGAAGCATCCAATTCGAGGTTGGAATCAGAGCCTGCGCTTCGGGAGAAATGACAACTTCTAAAAATTTTTGAATTCGTTTTCTGCTCTCAACAGTAGACATAGAGCCTCGAACAGCTGCTACGCCCTCAATTTGAAGCGGTTGCCCTTCCTTAAATAGAACTACTTGGTAAGGATTCCGTTCGCCCGAGGGGGTCTTTTCTTCATGATACGCCTGGCTTGTAAAATAACTCCAAACCCAAGGTGCTTCCCCCCGAATAAAAAGGTGATAAGCGGAACTCCAGGAAGGGGCGATGGTTAGCCAATGGGGGCGAAAGTCTTTCCAAAACTTAATAAAGGAAGATCCAGTGATCGCCTCAGTCATCAGAAGGAAGCTTAAACCAGGAGTCGATGTTCTAGGGTCCTCTAAAACGATGTGTCTATTAAATCCCTCTAGCGAACGGGTTAAGTCAAAAACTGAAACGGGTTTTCGGTTTGGAACCAGCTTGGTATTGGCGATCACCCCGAGAAAACTGTAATCAAAAGGGAGAAAACCATTTCCAATTTTTAGATTTTTTCCGACCTTCTCATACCCTTTAGGGGTCCAACTTTTCCAATCTTCGGTCCACGCTTTAATCGAGGGCCAAATCTGTTGGTCAATTCCAAACACAATCTGAGCTACCGGCTTTTTCCGCCTTTCGTCCACCTGAAGACGAGTTAAAATTTGCCCCGCATCTCCCCAGGCCAACGCCTTGATTTTGCAGCCCACTTTTTTCTCAATCAGAGGGAAAAGCTTTTCGCCAAGCCCCCCTTTGGTCAAGATCGAATCGTAGGTGTAGAGAACGATTTCATTAGACTCTGCAGCTTGAACTGCACTCACTCCGCCCTGAATCAGGAAAAGGCCTGGAAGAGCAATTCCAGCAATAAAGAACAGAGGTTTCACAAAAATCAATTTTCAGGAGGGTGCTTTGAATCATCCGTTTGAACATCTTGAGTCTTTGGCTTCAATAGACGGACTTTGCTTTGTCTTTCATCTGCATCGGTTTCGAAGCGCCAAAGAATCTCACAATTTTGCAAATGAGTTGTAGTTTCTTCCTGAGTGGAATCAATATGGACAATCCCATTTTCGTAAAGAGTAACCTCGGCGTGGTCCACGTAAGTCCCCTCTTCTCCTGGATAGAAGAAGATCACTCTCATTGCTGGACCTTTTTTGATCACCCTCATGGACTTCCTTCCTGTTACCTCACCTTGAGTCAGTGAGGATGTCTCGTTCCCGGGATCTTTCTTAGATTCACTTACGCTCTCTGTCAAAAAACGAGGAGATACAAGAGATAAAATTTTTCCAATGCCACGCTCCATGACTTCAAACATCGCCTGCTCCTCAATGCCCAAGCTCTTTAGGTTGACC
>JACPOE010000034.1 GCA_016185105.1 Bdellovibrio sp. | reverse complement strand
GATCACTCGTGTCGGTGTTCATTTTCTTCAAGTCCATTTGCTCAACGAGAGCTTTATGGATTCGAAGCTTCATCAAAGTCCAAGGGTCGAGTTGTCCCTGAGTCGATCGTGCGATTCCGCCACCTGCAGCTGCGGTCTCTTTGCCCCCTTCAATTGAAGTAAGACCCTGAGACCCCTGAAGCTTAGCCAGAACACCTTGGGGCTTTTTCAGTTTGGCCAATTGATCGAGTAAGCTCACTTGCTGCATTTTCCGAATCAGATCGTGGTAGGCACGCGAGATTGGAGCATTAGGAGCTGCGATACAAACAGGGGTACTCTTGGCCAACGCGCTATCGCAAGTGTTGGCATCCTCAGGAATCGCTCCAAAGATGGGACGATTCAAATTTTTCTGAATAATCTGTGGGCTCACGATGTTGTTCTGAGAGTAACGGTTGACGATGATCTGAACCATCTCAGGCGGAAACAAGAGCTCTTGGATCTTGCTCAAGACCCTTTTAGTTTGGTTCACGACAATGACGTCACCGGTGGTGACCACGAAGATCGCAGTCGCATACTCAAAGGTCTTCATGGCATGAGCTTCAGTACCGTTCCCGCAGTCCACAACGACAAGCGGAAAGATCTGTGTGATCTGCTTTAAGAATTTCCCAAGCCCGTCCATATCTAAGTCACGAGCAAGAATGGCGTCTCTGGGCGCACCGATAAAGCTGTAACCCGCCGGAGCATTGACCATGAAAGGGCTAAGCGCCTTGATGTCGAGCGTTCCTGTATTGATTTTGCAAACATCGATTATCGAGCGGGCTGGGTTCTGACCTAAGATGATGTTCTGGTCCCCAAGACTCGCTAGGTCCAAATCCACGATCAAAGGGCGCTGCTTGTATTCCTGAAGGTAGGCGATTGCGAAGTTAGCAGCAAAAACGCTTTTGCCCACCCCACCCTTTCCTCCGACGACTGCTATAATATGTCCGCTCATAACTTCATTACCGCACTTTCACCCGGAAGTTCCGCTTCAGATCTTCTGTAGCGGTGCTTGGATTTTTGATGATCTCAGGCGTGACGAAAACCACGACCTGACTTTTTTTCTTCCGATAGTTTTTTGAACTGAGAAGCGTAAAGAGAGGGTCTGTTTGCACCGTTGAGCCTGAACCACTGCTTGGATCCGTGGTTCCGCTGGAGAAGCCCCCTGGCCTTGGATCGTCTTTGTTGAAATCGGTACCGATGTCGCTATTGTTGATTGCGGCAACGGCAGCGCTATCGCCTGCGTTCATGTAAATGCTCGTATTCACATTGCTTGAAGAGGTGATCGCTCCGCCTGACGCCACAGCTCGACCTACAATCGCGGAGTTGGTGAATTTCACGTCAACCCTGACGCTTTTGGTACCTGCAGTAATGTAGGGAGTCACATCAAGGG
>JACPOE010000031.1 GCA_016185105.1 Bdellovibrio sp. | reverse complement strand
TCTGCATAGAGAGAAAGATCGGATGCTTGATCGATAATCAAAATCATCCAAGCATTGAGGTCACCGCTGAGTTTGAAGGCGATCCCTGATAGGTCGGACGAGAATTCATCAAACGCCAGTTCTGAGGATTTAATGTTACCCGAGTCATAAAAGTCGAATTCAAATGGCAATGCGTCTGGCAAGAGGTGATAAAAAGACGGACTGCTTTCCTTCATAACCTCGTTTATCCCCCCTTGGAGACGGAACGACCCAGAACGTTTTGTTCCCCGAGCAGGGCTCTTTCCAGCGTACGGATAATATCCTCTGCGACAAACGGCTTTAGGATGTAGTCCTTCACGCCGACATTGATGGCCTCCATGATTAAATTTTCCTGACCCATCGCGGATATAATCACTACTTTCGCGTTCTTATCGATTCTTAAAATTTTTCGGGTGGCTTCAATCCCGCTAAGGTTTGGCATCACTAGGTCCATCGTGACAATGTCGGGTTTGAACTTCGCGAAGAGATTTACCGCCTCGTTCCCGTCTGCCGCTTCTCCGACAACCTGGTACTGTGCGTCAGTAAGAATTTGAGTAAGGGTTTTGCGAACAAATGCAATATCATCCACAACTAGGACTGTTTTCGCCATAGTTCTTAGTCTATAGGGTTCCTGAAAAAAAAGGTACCCCCGGAAAACCTAGGTTTCGTTTGAAGTTAATTTTTGAATAAGTACTGTTTCAATGTGCCGTTCGGAAGCCTTTTGAATCGTAAACTTAAAAGAGCCACTCGGCGTGTCAAAAAAGAGTTCATCGCCTGTTTCTGGGATTCGTCCAAACTGTTGTAAGAGAAATCCGCTGAGAGTTTCGTAATTCCCTTCGGGAATATCCAATTTTAGAGACTCGTTCAAGAGTTGGATCTCGGTCCTTGCTTGGATACTCCAGGTGTCGGGCGAGACTTCTTTAAAAGGTTGTTGTTCATGATCGTACTCGTCGCTAATTTCCCCGACAATTTCTTCGACGATGTCTTCGAACGTCAAAATTCCGACGGCGCCGCCGTGTTCGTCCACCACGACCACCATTTCACTGTCGTCGCTTCTCATGTCCTGGACTAAGTCTTCGAGAGACTGCGTTTCGGAAACGTAATTAGCCGGGGTGATATAGAGTCGAATAGATTCTTGGAGATCTGTTGCGGCTAGCAGGTCATTTGCCTCCAGTACCCCGATGATATTATCAATGCGCTTTGAATAGACTGGCATCCTAGAGTGACGATGTCTTTCAAATTTTTCGAGAGCGTTCTGAACACTTGCGCTATCTTCAATTGCGTCAACTCGGACCAAAGGAATGAGTGCATGTTTCGCCTCGGTGTCTTTAAAATCAAAAATTCGTCTGATAATTTTCTTTTCACTAGATTTGATTTCAGATTCATCTTTTGGAAAAGAAAGGACAGAGCGGATTTCGTCTCGAGTTGTTCTACGTCTGCCGGATAAGAGTTCTTCAATAGGGATTACAATGCGAGAGAGTCGCGTGGTGTAGGTCGAGAGAATTCGAGTAATCGGATAAAAGGCTAGGTAGGTTAGGTGTACCGGAACGGAGACCCAAGGAGCAAAACGATTCGCATTTCTTTGGTAGAACGTCTTTGGCAGAAGCTCGCCGAATAACACAATGAGGGGGGATGCGACTAAAATGGCGTAGAGCTCAGCATAGTCGTGAGCGTTTTCAAGCATGTAGAGTTCGACCAGGGCCGAGATTCCAATGATGCAAAGGTTAGTAATGAACAGCGTCGTCGATAGAACTCGTTCAGGGTGTTTTGCAAGTTCCAAAGCCAGTGCAGCCTGTTTTGATCCGAGTTTGGTACTTCTTTTCAAGATCAATTTGTCACAAGAAAGCAGCGCGATTTCTGATCCGGAATAGAAGCCTTCAATAGCCACCAGAATAAGTAGAATTACAGAAAGCTCAAAGAGATTCAGGCTCATTGGCCAGGGCCTCCGTCACTTCTGCCTTTTCTCCGTGCTGGCTGGTTGGTTCCATCCTCATCAGTGAAAAAGTCATCAAACAGATAATCCAAAATGTCGCTCATTGTTACAATGCCTTTAACTTCCCCTTCCGTAGTCTTTACGATGGCCATGTGCACTCGGTTTTGTTTGAATTTCCGGAACAAAGAATTCAAACGAACTTCTGGGTGAACATAAAAGGGTTTCCGCATCAGGGTGGCAACCGTATTGTTGCTGTCGAGAAATTGCCCTAATAATTTAGAACGAAGAAGGTCTTTCGCATAAAGAATGCCAACTACGTCTTTTTTATTCGCCGACAAAACCGGAATACGAGAATACCGCTGCCCTCGGATTATCGTGAGGGCTCCTTTGATTGTGGTCTGAGTGGAAAACGAGAGAACTTGTGAGAGAGGAGTCGCGATCGCCGACACTTCGGTGTTGTCCAGGGCAAATACATTCTTGATCAACTCTAGCTCGCCTTGTTCAATGGCTCCTTCTTTGTGACCTTCTTCCACCATAAGCAGGAATTCAGACGTTTTGAGCATCTGACTGTGCATGGCTAGGACATTTCTGTGAGGAGCCACGAAATTGATTAGCACCCGAATAATTGCGCGTAGCGGCTTGAGAAAATCATAAAGGGCCGAGAGGGGACCCACGGTGAGGGGGGCAACCAGTTGGTTAATCTGAACCGCAATCACTTTGGGTGTGATATCGCAGGCGATCAAAATGATGGGAGCGGTGATGAGGACACCCAAAAGGGTCTCAAAAATCCAGTAGGGTAGGTTCTCCATGAATGCTGGAGAGGGGTAATGGCGTCTCGCTACGGCATTCGTAATGAGTGTCGACAGTGCGATGTTGACTAGCTCATTAGCCACTAACGTAGAGACCAAGACCCCGCCTGGATCACTCAAGAGGCGTTTGATCTTTCGAAAAGATGGGCGAAAATTTTCTTTGAGAAGACGAAGTTGAAACCTAGAAAGGCTAAAAAGAGAAATCTCAGCAGAAGCAAGAAAACCAGATGTCAGAATGAGAAAGGCCGAGAGGAGTAATTCCCACAAAGTCATTTTACAATTATTCGCATGGTTACATTAAGGCTTCAAACGATAATGCTGCCCTATGCTGCTTTTTCATAGCCAGGACGTGGCGATGTGTGTCCTTTTTTCTTGGAGGCACGTTTTTCATCACGCAAAGGAACGATGTGAGGTTTTCCTTTTGTCTTTCGTGCCAGCACAACGGAAAGGACATCGTCGATGGTTTTGACCGGGATGAAGGTCAGCTTGTCGCGGTACTCTTCCGGAATATCGTCTAGGTCCTTCTTATTTTTCTCAGGAATAATAATTGTTTTAATGCCATGCCTCATTGCCGCCAAAGCTTTCTCCTTTAACCCACCGATGGGAAGGACTCGGCCGGTCAAGGTAATTTCACCCGTCATGGCCACGTCTTTTCGGATCGGGATGCCAGTCAGCTTGGAAATCATTGAAGCTGCCATTGTGATTCCTGCAGAGGGGCCATCCTTGGGGACAGCGCCAGCTGGGAAATGCACATGAATGTCGATTTGAGAAAAAAGGTCCTCGTCGATGTCAAAGTCCTTGGCTCTCGAGCGAATCAGCCCTAGGGCTGCCTGGCCGGATTCCTTCATGACGTCACCCAGCTGCCCAGTCAGGATCATTCCGCCTTTGCCCTTCATTACTGTCGACTCGACATAGAGGATTTCTCCTCCAAACGCTGTCCAAGCAAGTCCAGTAGCGATGCCGATTTCGTCCCGTTCTTGCTCGTCCTCGCGAACGAAGGGAGCTGGGCCCAGAGCTTTGTAGACTCCCTGTTGGGTAATGACTGTTTTTTCAGTTTTTCCTTCGGCCACGAAGCGCGCGGTCTTTCGACATACGGTAGCAATATTGCGCTCGAGGTTTCGTAGACCTGCTTCGCGGGTGTATTGGGAGATAATGGTTTTGACGGATTCTTCGGTGAACTCAATCAGGCTATCGTTTAGACCATTTTCGGTCATTTGTTTCGGAATCAGATATTTCTTCGAAATAAAGAATTTTTCTTCTTCCGTGTAACCGGCAAGCTGGATCACTTCCATTCTGTCTTTGAGGGCTGACGGAATCGTGTCGAGCATATTGCAGGTAGCAACAAACATGACATTCGAAAGATCGAACGAGACGTTCAAGTAGTGATCTCTGAAGGTATTGTTTTGTTCAGGGTCTAAAACCTCAAGAAGGGCTGCAGATGGGTCGCCGCGGAAATCACTTCCGAGCTTGTCAATTTCGTCCAGGATGAAAACGGGATTGTTGGTGCCCGCTTGTTTCAAGCCCTGAATGATTCTTCCCGGCAACGCGCCCACGTAGGTTCGTCTGTGTCCCCGAATTTCAGCTTCGTCTTTCACACCACCCAAGGAGACTCGGACAAATTCGCGTCCCAGGGCCCTAGCAATCGAACGTCCTAAGGAGGTCTTTCCAACACCGGGAGGTCCCGCGAAACAAAGTAAGGGGCCTTTCATTTTGTCTTTAAGCTTTCTGACCGCAAGGTATTCTAGAATTCGTTCCTTAATTTTCGTAAGATTGTAATGCTCCTCGTCAAGGATGTTTTTTGCGCGAGTCAGATCAAGATTATCTACGGTGTGTTTGCTCCAGGGGGTCTCAATCAACCAGTCGATATAGGTTCTGAGCATTGAAGCTTCGGAAGCATCCGGATGCATTCGTTCTAATCGGCCTAGCTGTTTCAACGCCTCCTGTTCCACTTCCTGAGGCATTTTGCAGTTCGCGATTTTCTCCTTCAGTTCTCCGATTTCTTCACCCTTTACGTCTGTATCGCCAAGCTCGTTTTTGATGGCCCTGATCTGCTCACGCAGAAAGTATTCTTTCTGTGACTTCGTCATCTCGTCCTTGGCCTGAGAACGAATTTTGGCTTGGATCGAAAGAACTTCAATTTCTTTTTGTAGAATCTCGTGAATTTTTTTCAGACGTTCGACTGAGTCGAAGGTTTCTAAAATCCCTTGAGCATCACTAACGCGTAGCCCTAAATTCGAGGCCACGAGGTCGGCTAGTCTCCCCGGATCGGAAATATCATCCAGGACCATAAGAATATCCGGCGTTAAGATTTTTCCGAGCGCGATTACTTTTTCAAGCTGCTCCCGAACGTTACGCATTAATGCTTCAACTTCGGTGATATCCCCGCTGGAAGTCTCATTTAGCTTTTGAATCTTCACTTCATAATAAGGCTGAGTTTGTGTGTATTCCAGAATGGTGGCCTTACAGAGACCCTGGGTCAAAATTTTGATTCGTCCGTCTGGCAATTTGCGCATACGCATGATCATGGCGACTGTGCCGGTCTTGTAAATTCCCTCAGGGGAAGGGTGCTCATCCCCAATTTCTTTTTGGGAAGACAAAAGGATCAAACGATCAGAACGCGCGAGGCTTTCTTCAACGCTACGGATTGAAGAGCTTCGGCCGACGAAAAGTGGGATAATCATGTAGGGAAATACGACTATGTCTCTAACAGGAAGCATTGGCAGAGAAGAAGGTATCTCCACTTGCTCGCCGTCGTAATTGGTTACCATCCCAAGTCCTCCTAAAAGCCGGTTGAACTTCTTGCGACTCTTAGTATGGTTCGGCTATTGGATTGGATGCCTTTAGGAGTTTTCTGCCCCTTGGCCTATTAGGCAGAAAGTAATTCGCATAGCGCTATGCGTAAATTTTTTCTCGGTGTTCCTGGCGCTCTTTGCAAGCAATGCAAAGTGTAGAGACTGGTCGCGCCTCGAGACGTCGGGGCTCAATAGGCTCTTCACAGTCCTGGCAGGTGCCAAAGCCACCCTCTTCCATCCGGGCCAGTGCTTCATCGATTTTGGTGAGAAGCTGTCTTTCGCGGTCTCTTAATTTAAAAACAAGGTTTTGGTTGATTTCACTGGCAGCGAGGTCGGTCTCATCCGGTAGATCGTCCGGAGACAAGGCTAGCTCGTTCTTAAGAGCATTCTTAGAGTTGTTCAAAATTCGCTGCTTTTCTTCGAGTAATAATTTCCTGTATTTAGCTAACAACTTGGCATCCATACCAGATTCCCCCCAGATCAGTGGGCCATGCCCGGCTCACCATTTTGACCATTTTAGCGCTCTCCCTAGTTTTGACAATGCCTTTTATAAGGTTTTCTAAGAAATCTAAACTAATTTAGTTGGCAAGGTAGGTCATTAAATTTTTTAGGGTTTTTCGAGCCGGATTTGACGAAAGGTGCAAATTCCTGTAGCGACATTGAGATCATGACTCAGCAGGGAGAACGCTCCTTTGGAATAGTGGTATTGGCGGCAGGTTTGGGAAAACGAATGCGTTCCCCGCTGCCTAAGGTTTTGCATGAAATAGCCGGTAAACCGCTTCTATTTCATATCCTCAATCAAATTCGTGAATCTGATTCCCACGCTTCGATTGCACTAGTTGTGGGTAACGGTAGAGAGAAAGTTGAAAGCTACGTCCGTTCTGAAAAACTCTTTCAGGACCTAAAGATCAGTTTCGTCGTTCAGAGTGAGCAACTTGGAACCGGCCACGCTGCAAAGTGTGCGATGGAGTCGGAGTGGGGAAATCAGTTTTCGGGCGCCCAAAATAGCGTGCTTATCCTTCCTGGGGATCAACCTTTGATTCCTTCTGAGTTGATTCATCAAATGCGATTTCCTCTCTCCAAATCAGAGGCTGCACGTCTTTTGACCTGTGAACGTCCTGAACCAGCCGGTTATGGTCGTATTGTTCGTCGAGGCGCAGGCGGTCCAGTAATTCGAATTGTGGAAGATCGAGATGCCACTGAAAAACAGAAACAGATCCGAGAAGTCAGCACCTCCATTTACCTTTTTAGAGGTGACTTTTTGAGGGCTAGTTTAAAGCGCCTTTCGAATAACAATGCTCAAAAAGAATACTATCTTACTGACTTGATTGAAGCAGCTACTCGGGCTCGGAAAAAGGTCGGAGTTCTAAAGTGGAAAAACCAGGAAGACCTTTTGGGTATTAATGACCCCTGGGAGTTGGCGCAAGCTGGAAAAATATTGAATGAACGTCTGCTAAAGGCTTGGGCGCTGAAAGGGGTTACCCTGATTGATCCTCAAATGGTGTACATCGAGCCTTCCGTCGTGCTTCATCCCCCGCTGGTCCTGCATCCTGGAGTTCATCTCCGGGGCGAGACTGAAATCGGAACCGGGGCGGTAATAGGCCCTAATGTGGTTTTAAAAAATGTTGTTATCGGACAACACGTACAACTTCAAACGGGTACTGTCGCCACAGACTCCCAAATTGGAGACCATGCCAACGTGGGACCTTATGCTCATTTGCGACCAGGGTCCTCTGTAGGTACCCACAGTAAGATCGGAAATTTTGTAGAGCTTAAGAAGACGACTATAGGTTCGCAAACAAGTGTGGCCCACCTTTCTTATTTGGGTGATGCAGAGGTTGGGAAGAAAGTGAATATTGGTTGTGGCTTTGTGACCTGCAACTTTGACGGACGAGTCATTGAAGGCCAAAGGAAGCACAAGACCATAATTGAAGATGAGGTTTTTATGGGGAGTGACTGCCAGACTATCGCCCCAGTTAAGATTGGTAAGGGTGCTTACATTGCGTCTGGCTCTACCATTACTGAGGACGTTGAGCCTGGAGCTTTTTCCATCGCTCGCGCTCGCCAAGTCAATAAACTCGGTTACGCAAAAAGGCTTAAAAACTCTGAATAAGAGCAGTTGCCTCTAAAAGGAGATTCTTTCATGTGTGGAATTGTAGGGTACGTAGGTCAGAGGAAAGCTGTAGATGTTCTGATTCCTGGACTTCAGCGTTTAGAGTACCGTGGGTATGATTCCGCCGGAATTGCCCTGCAGGTTGAAAAAGGAATTGAGATTAAAAAGTCCGAAGGGCGTTTGGAGAATGTGGAGCGCCTATTGAATGGAAGCGCAGAGTCTCTCCAAAAGTCTCATACCGGAATGGGCCATACCCGGTGGGCAACTCATGGCAAGCCTACAACCCAAAATGCTCACCCTCACAAAACTGGGCACGTCGTTTTGGTGCATAACGGGATTATCGAAAATTATTTGGATTTAAAAAGGGATATCCTGACGCGGGGGCATAAGCCGGTTTCTGAGACCGACAGCGAGTTGTTCGGCTATTTGGTCTTGGACGAAATGGACAAAGGGGCAAACCTTGCTGAGGCAGTTCGAAAAAGTTTTGTGGGCCTTCATGGTCAGTGCAGCATGGTGGTTATGTCCGAGAAGGAACCCGGAGTAATTATCGGAGTTCGAAATGGCTCTCCGCTGGTGGCAGCAGTTGATCCGCAAGGGGGGGCAATTATTGCTAGCGATGCACAAGCGGCAATCTCCTACACCAAGGACATTTTCTTTTTGGATCACGGTGAAATGGTGATTGCCACAAATAAAGGGCTCGTTTTTGAGGACTTGAAAACCGGAAAAACCGTCAAGAGAGAACCCGTCAAACTGGATTGGTCTGTCGACAAGATGAATAAAGGCGGCTTTCCACATTATATGTTGAAGGAGATTCATGAGCAGCCGGTGGTTCTGGTAGACACCCTGAATGCTCTTTTGGATCGGAATAAACACACCCCATTTCCTTTGTCAGATCAGCCTGCAGTGCGCCTCTTAGAAAATGCACGGCAACTGATTTTTGTTGCTTGTGGTACTTCGTGGCATGCTGCTTCCATTGGAAAATATTGGATTGAAAGTCTGGCCAAGATTCCTGTCAGTGTTGAGCTAGCTAGTGAGTTCAGGTATCGAGATGCTGTTTTACCTTCGGGTACTGTGGTGATTGGCGTCTCTCAATCCGGTGAAACTGCGGATACCTTGGCCGTGCTTCGGGATTTAAAAACGAAGAAGATCCCCACCATTGGAATTTGTAATGTCCGTGGAAGCTCGATTTCCCGTGAGGCCGATGCTGTTTTTTACACTTCGGCTGGGCCAGAAATAGGAGTTGCGGCTACTAAGACCTTTTCCTCGCAACTCTTGGTCATTTATTTGATCGCTGGATATATGGCCCATAAAAGTCGGGCGACGTCGGACACGACTTTGGCCAAATGTTTTGAAGATCTGGTTAAAGTTCCTCACATTCTTTCAGATATGTTGGAGCCAGATTCCTCGATGGTTCGTCAAGTGACTGGCGCGGTTGATTCGGTCAAAGATGCAAAAGGTTTTTTCTTTATTGGAAGAGGGACATCCTTTCCAATGGCCTTGGAAGGCGCTCTTAAGTTGAAGGAAATTTCTTACGACTACGCTGAAGGTTATGCAGCTGGCGAGTTGAAGCACGGACCTATTGCTATGATCGATTTGGGGATGGTCGTCGTGGTCCTCGCCCCCAAGGATTTATGGCGGGATAAGACAGTTTCCAATCTTGAGGAAGTGAAAGCTCGCGGTGCGACTATTCTTGGAATCGGAGATACTGAAGATCATGATTTAAAAACCCTCTGTGACCTTTGGGTGGGGTTACCCAAAGAGGGTCGAGCTCTTGAAAAAGGTTTATTGCCGTTTCTACTGAGTCCTATAGTACAATTGTTAAGTTATCATAGAGCGGTGTATCGGGGAACCGATGTTGACAAGCCGCGAAATCTTGCAAAGAGCGTAACGGTCGAGTAGGTCTCTCGACGGCTCTTTCGGGGGGCCTAAAGGGAGATGACGACGAGTGCTCTGACGGGAATTATCACGGCTTTGGTTGTCGTGTTGCCTCAGTACCTTCATGTTAATTTTCCTGATTTTGCCTGGACCTCGCCACTCTCAATTTTACTCGTTGGCCTCTTTGTAGTCCTCGTTGAAAAAATGAGCTCTACTCTGTCGTCGGAAGGTCCCAGGTATGACGGGTTAGCCGATCTCTTTGTTCATATTCATTCTCCTAGTACCGCAGATTCTTTTGTCACTTGGGGATTTCGAGGAGCGGTTTCATTTTTCTTGGTAATTTTTGGAGGCTGTAT
>JACPOE010000043.1 GCA_016185105.1 Bdellovibrio sp. | reverse complement strand
TTCTCTATTCCAAGATGCTGCAAGTTTTTTCAGAGAATTCTTTTCTTACTTCAGTGCTTCCATTAGCTCGTTACTGTCGGTGGCTTGGAAAAAGAGAATTCTCCTTCGTCCGGCATGTCGTTTTTGATCAATTAGTTTCACCTCAAACTCAATACATCAAGAAAACCACTCTAGAAAAGTGGCTTCATTCTGATACGCGCATTCTTCCTTCTTCTATTTATATTATTGATCGAAACGGAAATTCTTGGAAGTTTGGCGGGTCTCTCAGAAGCTAGAACCTATCGACTAAATACCAGCTCCACTTTCCTACTCTGACCACTCTCTCCATCTCGGTCGGCTGCTGCTTTTCGAAAGGCAGTATGAACCGTGTCTTCGGAAATCCAATGATGATCAATGATGAAATGTTGGATAGCAACAATGCGGCTCACGCGCAGCTCATAATTATCGTCGCGAACTTTATCGAGAATTCCTCTGATCTTAAGATGCCCTTTGAAAATCCCTGAGACTTTCCCAACAATCGAAAGTAGCCTTAGGGCTTTCTCCGGAACAATCACATCTGACTTCGAGTCTGCAAAAATATCGTCTTCTAAAATACTAAAGCTAATCCCATCGGCAGCAGAAATTGCTTCTTCGGTCAAAATTCCATCAGCTTCGACTTTGCCATTTTGATCTTGGTTCACAACATGAGGAGGATCTTTCGCAAGCTGCTCACTTGTTTCCGCTCCTTTTAAGATGGAGTCACCTGCACCCGTTCTATTTCCGAGAGGAATATTTTCATTATCTTTGAGTTCAGGCCTCCAGGCCGAAGTTGGATTAGGATTGTTGAAGTACGCTGAAATCGAAGCTTTCGTCTCATCATCCGAACCCATCAGCCACATCACTAGGAAGAAGCACATCATTGCAGTCACGAAGTCGGCATAGGCGACTTTCCAGGCTCCTCCATGCCCAGCGCCGTGCGCGCCGCCTTTGACTCGTTTGATAATAATATTGACTGCTTTGTCAGCCATTATTTTTTACCCAGACTACTGGTCGCTTGATCAATTTCATGAAAGTCGGGTCTGCAGTGTGGGGCCACTGTCCTTCGAGCAAACTCAACACAGACTTTTGGAGTTTGATTCTTTGCTAAGGCAAGAATGGCAACCTTAGCTACTTCGATATAGCCTCCTGCAGAACTGTTATTCAAATTCATGCGTGCCTGCAGAGGTTGCATGAAGCCGTAAGAGATCAAAATCCCCAAAAAGGTTCCAACAAGAGCGGCAGCAACGGAGTGACCGATGACTTCTTTACCCTCCGTCAGCTTACCCATCGTCAACACAACCCCCAAGACAGCAGCGACAATCCCTAGCCCTGGCATTGCATCCCCGACTCGGCCAATGGTTTCCGGAGGACGGGCTTCCTCGGCATGCATAGCGGCAATATCTGTGTTCATTAAGTCTTCAAGGTCATACGGACTCATCTGCGAGCTGATTTGAACTCGCAAGGTGTCGCAAATGAAATGAATCGCGTGATGGTTTTTCATTACATTCGGATAGCGACCAAAAATGTCACTTCCCGAAGGATTTTCGATATGAGGTTCCAGAGAAAGGGGGTTATTTCGGGCTGCCTTAACCAATTCAAAAAGAAGCATCAGCAGTTCCGTATAGTCTGCTTTAGAAATGTCCTTTCCAGTAATCGCTCCAGTTACCTGGGTAATGATTTGTTTCATCAAAGGTACTGAGGACGAGGTGATTAAACCTCCAAAAGCCGCCCCTCCGATGATCAGGAGTTCGATAGGTTGAAAGAGAACATGGATCTTCCCACCTTCAAGGATGTATCCACCGAAAACTGTTGCAAAAACGATAGCAAAGCCAATTATGACCAGCACGGTTGGATGGCCTCCTCTAGAAAACTATCGACAGATATCCCGATAATATTTAGATTTCAGTGAGATGAACTTTATTAAGCGCAGCGCAGCAGGAGTCGTGCTCCACATATTTGCTACACCCAAGGCTTCCAAAACCGAAATTGCCGGACTTCATGGCATTCCGCAGCGCATTAAAATAAGAATTGCCGCACCCCCGGTTGAAGGTGCGGCAAATGAAGAGCTACTACGCTACCTTAAAAAGCTCTTGAAGGTGCCCGCAAGACAGTTGGTCATTGAGAGCGGGCACTCCTCTAAGTTCAAAGATGTCCTCTGTATTGGCCTCCTGAAGCGGAATTTGAGCAACGTCGGACTCAGTTTTCAGAACGTAGGTTCGAGTTCCCTTTTCTTTGTCCACCCAATGGACTGCTCCCTGAAGGGGGCCGCCGGTGAACTGAACTCTGACTTCCACTGGGAACTTGAACTGATACTTATCTGAATTGGTCACTTTGGCGCTGATGTGGTAGTTCGCCGTCCCGGTCGTCGGAATCGAAACAAGGATCGGAGAATTTCTCGACCCCGGAGACCCGGCAACTACTTCGCTATGAGCATCTTCATCCAGCAGGCGGAATGAAGCAGTTTGCCCACCCTCCAGCTTGAAATTTCTCCCAGCTAGAGCGTCTAGCAAGAAGTTTTTGAGCTCGCCAGATTCTCTAACCCCAGGCCGTCCCAAGGAATCAGCAAACAGAATGTGGTTGAACCAGTCCGGCGCAGTAAGACCCGGATAGTCTCTGGTCAAACGCATCGTCTCTAAAACAACATCGATGACTTTCCTGAGCCCTGCCTGGCCCTGAGCCTTCACAACTGCGTCCATGAAATCCTTCATGGCCCCACCGTAGGACTCGCCGTCATCATGAACTTCGTTGGTTAAATTGAACCCGGTGTTGTTGATAATACGGAACCGATCCGAGCCAGGGAATGGCACCCCTTGGGTCATGTTTTGAATGACCATGGCCGCAATAAAGTCAGCCATCCCTTCACTTAATCCGCCGGTATCGGCTAGATCGATATTATCGCCCATCAACCGATCCATCACACCATGTCCAAGTTCGTGCCAGATAGTCGAGTTATCGCGGGCCATATTCGGCTGAGAAGGTGAATAGGTCGTGAAGTTGATCGTATCGTCTGTATAAAAAGCGTTGTCTTTATATGCAATATCGGGATTGAAAAGAAACGCGTTAAACGGACGAGTCGATAGATCGGGATCCGTAAAACCGTTATCTCTCAAGCTATCGAACAGCGTATTAATTGCGTAATACACCTGAAGATCATCAAACCCATCCTCGAGGTAAATGGCAGGATCATTGTTCGGAACCCGCCGGGCCACCCGATTCAGACTTTCCTGATCGGACTGAATCGGCTTGCCATAAAACGCCGTGGTCAACTCTAACTCTGGACCAAAACCCCCTGCCGATCCAACCCAGTTTGGAAAAAGAGCAGACGAACTCTGCGGTTGGAAACTCAAATTTCTGAACTGCTTCACCGCATCGGGATGAAGGTTAATCGTCGCATACTTTCCTTCCAACACCAGTCCTCTAGAAAAATCATTTGCTACCAAAGGTAGCTCAGTGCGAATCCGTTCAGCCTCTCTTTTAAGGTAGCTCATCGCCCAATAGCCAGCAGCTCTACCTTCTGCGGTCTCGCCCCGAATTGGGTCATACATGTTTTCAGAATAGCGCTGAGTTTTGAGAGGAGCGTAGATATCTCCACTTACTGGGTGCACCTGGCGTCTCAGATACTTGAGAACAACCTGAGTCCTTGGCAAAATTCCGCCGGCGGCGTGCCCCTCTACCTCTTCGTAAATCGGATAGACATTCGCAGGAACACTCACCCCGAAGTCTTCGCCAGGAGTACCATCCCCTCCTACGCGGTCAGCCTGAGGGAACTCTTGGTATTCGGTGCGAGCCACTTTTTGAGTCTGAAGGTCAATTAAGACGGTGTGATACCCTCTTTTTCCTTTTGCGCGAACTTTACGAAAGAGGTGTCCCTGTCTCCACTCATCGGTCCAGGCTAACCCTTGAATATTAGGATCATCTGGATTTTTATCGATGCTATTACGTGCCATCTCGATAGTACGTTCTGAGGTCAAGCTGAGTTGCATCAGCTCAGCCGAAAGCCCTTCTTCGGAGAGCATTCTTTGAGCGCTCGCAATCACACTTGGCTTTTCCAGCGCGGCCTCGACTTGAACAGTCGCATTAGAGTTTAGCTCAGTCCAGATCCGAATCGATTTTCCTCGAATCGGAACTTGATTGATCACTTGCACCCATCGCGAATAGTGATTGAAAGCAAGGTCTCGATTTTCGAGCAGCTGAAAGTCAGAAGTTTTGTATTTCCTTCCTAATTTCTGATTCAAAACTTCGATCACATGTTCGATCGTTCCAACTTGATCTTCTGCATGGGTCCAACGAACAATCGTGTTTTCAGCAAACCCCGAACACGAACCCAACAGAGCCCCAATGCAAATCCATTTCCAATATTTTTTCATTTTTTCCCCCAAACCTGACCCTGAATATTGAACTTAATTCAAAAAAAAGAAAAATTATTTCTTAAGAAATCTTATTTTTCATTGACAGTCCGAGCTAAAGATTTTTTTGACCCATGCATCAATAAAATATATAAGGCCGTTCATCCGCGATGGCGGGCTACCCAAAAATAGCTGGTTGGAAGAAATTCGAGGAAATAGTGAACCCACCTGCATCTGAAAACACTCTGCCCCTCAGGCAGAGCCCCACCCACAGCCACGGAAAGAAAATTGCTATTTTGGCGAATGGGCGTGCAGGAAATGGTCGAGGTATTGCCCAGACTTTTCTAGCGCGCTCCCACCTTTGGGGTAGAAAGTGCGAGTATTTTTTTCCCAAAAACCTTCAGCAACTTCGGAGTATTTGCACTGACCTAAATCCAGATGTGTTTGAAGCCTTGGTTGTAGTGGGCGGCGATGGAACAATCAATCACGTGATTCGATCTTTGATGGATCTTAAAAGGCCCGTCCCCCTCTACCCATTTCCAGGTGGGACTGCTAACGATTTAGCACGTGAGCTTGGCATTCAACCAGACTGGATACAAGCTCAGAGGTTAATCGATCAAAACAAAGTAGAACCGATCGACATTGTAGAGATCAATGGAATTCCCTTTGCAACAGTTGCAGGGATAGGTATCGGTGCGTCGTTGGCCACTGGATTTAATGAAAAAAGACAGAGCTCTTGGCTGATCAATAAACTCAGCGAGCTGATGAGGTCACAAGTCTATTCCTTTCTGGGAGCCCAGCTTGTTTTGTTTCGGAGAAATTACATTCACCGCCTCCGAATTGAGTCCCCAGAATTCGATGAAACACTAAGAACGCCAGCAGTGTTTTTGTGCAATCAATCCTATTTGGCAGGAAACCTCAAGGTAGCTCCAACCATCGATAACAACGACCGAAGATTCAACGTTCTAATAGTGAACACCTGTTCAAAGACTCGACTTTTGAAGGCAATGATGGATGTTAAAAAAGGGC
>JACPOE010000027.1 GCA_016185105.1 Bdellovibrio sp. | reverse complement strand
CTTAAATGAACGGAGAGAAAGTTATCGGGATCCGGAAAGTCCGCACTCCAGCTCAAAATGTAAATCGGAGACGCGCTCTGAGCCAACTGCGCCCGGTAAGTTTTATTGTCAAAGCCGATGATATCGATATCGACCCCTAAGTTTTTCCTCACCTCTTGTTGGAGGAACTGAGCAAGCAGCTGGTTGCGCTCACGATTGATGATCATGATCTCAAGTGTTTTTTTTGGTTTTTTCCAATGAGAAGCCGAAAGCTCCTCGCGCGCTCGCTTCGGGTCAAAAGGAAGGCCTGCGCTATCCACATGACCCAGGACTTTAGGTGGGACGAAGGTCGTAGCAGGCTCCTGGCTTCCAAACAAAAGCTCAGGAATCTTGGATTTATCAATCGACATCGCAAAAGCGCGCCTGAGTGCTGCCGAAGACACTTCACTGTGCTTTTGACTGAAACCCACAAAAACGATTTTGAGGTATGGAAAAACTTTGAATTCAGGTCTGCCCCGAAACCTCTTTAGATCCAAAGTGGGCAGATCAGCCATGAAATCGAGTCTACCCGTTTCAAAGAGAGTGATGGCTGTCGAATCATCTCGGACAATGAGTCCCACTGCCTCGTCGATCTCGCCTCGCGCACGAGTGTATTTTGGATTTTTCTTTAAAATGATTTTTGAATCGAGCTCATACTCAGACAATACGAAAGGCCCAAGCGTCTGCATTTTTCCGGGTTTCACCCAGTCGTTGCCGTACTTCTCGACCAAATCTTCACGCAGGGGAAACGTCACCCAGAATGCCGTCATCTGAAGCCAGTGTGCAATCGGTTCAGAGAGTTTCACTTCTAAAGTAAGGTCATTCAGGGCTTTGACACCGACTTTAGAGAAGTCCGTTATTTTACCATCGTAAAAATCTTTGGCCCCTACGATATCAAAAAGCAGATAGGCATAGGATGCTGCCGTTTTTTGGGTCAGCAGGCGCTTCCAACTATAGATAAAATCACGCGCAGTCATCTTGACGCCGTCAGACCACTGGACTCCTTCTTTGAGATAAAAAGTAAAAGT
>JACPOE010000049.1:5305-27917 GCA_016185105.1 Bdellovibrio sp. | reverse complement strand
AACTCCTTTTCCACCCCTGAAGTTTAAGAAGGGTGAAAAGCAATGACCAAAAACAACAGCAAATCCGGCTCCCCAAGTGGCAGTTAAAGGAACCATTTCGGACCCGACATCCACAACCCCTAGAAGATTAAGAACCAGCTGCGCACCCTCAGGCGTAGCTAAAAAAACGGCAAGCAGACCTTTTCCAAAATCTAGGCAAAAGGTTAAAACTCCTCCGGGCCAAAGGTCTCGAGCCTTTTTTGCCTCTTCTCCACGTTGAGGATTTCTTCCCATAGGCTTCAAATTAAACATTCTCGATACAATCAATCCGAACGGTATAGAGCCCAATAAAAAGGCAAAAATCAGAAGGAAGGGAACTAGAAAACGTGTCAACTTAATCGATTCCAAAAGTGTTTCGTTCAAACGAATTTACCTTATTTTCTATGTTTGTTGGCTTTAGCTCCAAAATACCCTAAAGACTTTAACCTGAAAGACAAGACAATAGAGGCCCCAATAAAAGTTAAAATCGAAATCGCCTGACTTGTGGACATCAAGTCGAAGACTTGACCTCGAATCTGGTCGCCACGAAAAATTTCCACAATAAACCGCCCAACAGAATAAGAAAAAAGATAGGTGAAGGCTACCTGGCCATGAAATTTCTTATTTTTAAAGGTGTACAGCAGCCCCAGAAAAATAATCATTAGCACTGTAGCTTCATAAAGCTGGGTCGGATGAAGAGGAATTCCTCGCATCGATTGATCAACTAGGTCGGAATAGAAACGAATTCCAAAGTCCGAGCCGGTCGGCTTTCCGTAGCAACACCCAGCCGACAAACATCCTAGCCGACCGAACATCTGCGCAATGGCAAGCCCAGGTACCAAGATGTCGATGGTCTGCCAAATGGGTAACTTATGTTTGCGAATGTACCAAATATCAAAGGGGATTGCGCTCAAGAGGCCCCCATAAAAAACTAGACCGCCTTGCCAGACTTTAAACATCGACAGCGGGTCGGCCCAGAAATCTCCGGCGCGAGTAATGATAAATAAAACACGGGCACCAATAAACCCAACGAGTAGACTCCAAAAAGCCAAATCTAGGATCACATCCGCATTCATCTTGGTTGCAATCGAGAGCTTGCGCAAAACCGACAGGGCAACTAGAAAGCCAACCGCAATGAGAAACCCATAGGTGTGAATCGGAATAGGCCCTAAATTAATGAGAACTGGGTACATTGGCTCGACTCCCTTTTCTGTGAGACTTGCCCTCTTCCGGTGCGAAGAGATCGAGAATTACGAGCCCTACACCGACGCAAATGGCAGAATCAGCAACGTTAAATGCTGGAAAATGGTACCCCCACTGCCAATGAAAATCCAGGAAGTCGACAACGTACCCCAAAGTAACCCGATCGATTAAATTTCCAACCGCTCCGCCAATCACCAAAGACAAGGCGATAGCCAGCTTCTTGTCCTGATCCGGAATCTTTCGAAAAATGTAGGCGATTGAACCCAGTGCGACTAAGGGCACAATCAGAAAAAAGGGCACACGAAAAGCAGGATTCGCCTGAGCCAGCATCCCGAACGCCGCACCCTTGTTTTGAACATAGGTAATATTAAAGTATCCTTGGAGAACCGAGATACTCTCCCCCAAGCGAAACTTATCCAGAATCATGCTTTTAGTAATTTGATCCAGGCCAACCAACACCCCAGACAGGGAGATCAGGACCCAGTACTTAAATTTAATCTGCCATAACTTCCGTGCCGCACCGGACATAAAGGTTCTCCATTAGGTTGTGTCCAATGCGATCCAGTCTACCAGGTGGAGCCCCAAAGAACGATCCCAGATCCTAATTTTTGATGCAGACTGGGGTCTTTTGACTGAATTTCAGAATACATCTGAGGGGTCCAGACGACTAAATCAACCCCCCGGCCCATGGGATGCCGACCGACTACCTTTTTTACCTCTTCCGGGGCTTCTGAAACCACGAAAAGGTCATAGTCACTATCCGATTGCCCTTTTCCTGCTGCACGGTTGCCATAAAGAACCCCACGACTTGAAAGGGGACGGAGGACTGTTTTTAAATTTTCAAGATCACAAATAGCTAGGAAACCTGCCAAAACCTGAATTGCGGTGCTTTCATCTTGGACCCGCACCGCTCGATGGTTATTCACAAAATCGATAAGTCCCAGAGCATGCAGCTCATTTAGAATTTCTCCTAAACCATCAGTCCCCCCCAAGCCACGTACCCCCTTGAGTCGGGAGCAAATCACCCTTGGAGTAAAGGCTGTGGTGGGTTCACTCAAGAGGAGCCGAACGACCCAGGCCAGGTAGTTGCCCACCGCCCCTACATCCGGCACATTGATGTCTCGATTTTCAGCAACGGCTGTTCCACAAACCCCTTTGCCTACAGGAATGGAACGATGAGGAGTCGGCTCTCCGATGAAAGGACCCAATTCAAGGGTATTTCCCTTTAGAATATAAATCCCAACCCAATTAAACTTTGGAGACAAAGATGCGACATAACGAACTGCCGAGCCAAGGGGAGCATCCGGAAAATACCAATGCGGTCTTTCTTCCGGAATGGGGCGCCTGGAAAGAGTATTGTCGCTCGGTTTCGAAGGTTGCGTTTTCCCAGCGGTCATCAAGGGATTCCATACCTTAAAATGACGCGTGTTGCACCTGTATCGTAGAATCAAATGTGCAAAGTGTTCATCAAAACCAGCACCCCAAGTGTTAAAACAATTAATGTGATCGGAATGATAATCCCCGCCGGAAAAGTTCCTTTTTTCATGGTCGGCCCCCCAAATCGAATTTGTTGCTCAAACCATGCCAGATGTCTCAGTTCGGATGAAAACGGAGATTGCACATAAGGGTCTGTTATTAATGCAGTTTTAATTGGCTAATGTCTTAACTCACTGTGACTTCAAATCAAGACAGGGTCATTTGGAAACCACAAAGCAGAGCGAAATGAGCCCAATTAGGAAAGAAATTTCCTTTCCCAAGTCTCAATCATCCCGCGCAGACTCACCTGACCAGTATAGTTTCCAAACAAAATATTTCCTGGCTTGGAGCACCAACCTTTTTTTGCCAACTCCCAAACCGCCATCGCTTGTCTTCCGTACTGCGGCACCGCGCGACCGTGTCGGTCGATTCGAACGCCAGCCAGCTGGCCTTCAAATCCAAAGAGCTTCCCTAAAACAAGGACTACCTCTTCAATGACGTTTTCATCTGACAACGCTAGCGCCTCGGGGCGAGAAGTCCCTCCAAAAAAGAGACTGAGGGAAACTTGATCGTCCGATGCTGCCCTCCCATCGAAGGCCGCAGAGTTAAAAAGAACTCCGAGACAAGAAAGGGACTCACCCTCAGCTACTAATACGCCTAGACCCTTAGGTTCCAATTTTAACTGACTCTTTGATACAAATACCTTTACCGTCATCAAGGGAGTATAAGGCAGGGTCCTCAGTTGGCAGGCGAGTTCACGGTCTTCTGTCTCCAACAAAGCCCCCGCGACTAGCGCAGGAACTGTAACCACCCGATTTCCTCTAGGTAGCTCATTTAAATCCTGAATAGGACGATTTAAAAAAATTCGATTTTCGAGGCGCGTCGACAAATGCTGCACTAGAGCTTGAATCAAGCTCTCCATTCCTCCCACTGGAACTCGAATGGGAGAAGAGCGTTTTCGTTTTTGATCTGAATTTTTTTTTGAAAATAAATGCGAAACCAGGGACCTACCCTTCGGTACCACAAGACTTGGATAAGCAGCCCCCACCACCAACTCATTTGGTCTTACACCATAGATCCCATGAATCATCGGAGCAAAAAGGTACCTCCGAACCGCTGAGCCCAAGTGCAAATCAACCCAATCCCCAAGCAGCATCTCTTCCTCAGGTATTTTAGCCCGAATAGAAATCGCCCGAAGGATAGCCTTCAAAGTTTCCAAAAAAGTTAATGGAAATTTACGGAATCGATTTTGCCGAAAAATATACTTCCCATTCGAATCAGGATTTACAGAGTAGGTCGAAATATTTAATTCAGAAAAAAGCTTCTGAACTTCTGGCGAAACCATAATGGAATGAGCAGCAGACTCGGACAGGCCCCACGGCGTTTGCTCAGTTTTAATCAAACCTCCAAAACGAGAAGTGGCCTCAAAAAGACTCACCTCAAAGCCGGCCCGATCCAAATAATATGCCGACAGAAGACCTGAAAAGCCGCCTCCAACTACACTAACCCTTTTGTCGCTAAAATCGAATTCGCCTAACATGATTACACTGTCTTACTAAAGACCTGAGTCGTGGGGGCCTTTTCTAGTAACCTCGCATCAAAAGCCATACAAACGTTCCTGATGAAGGGCCGTCCAAGGGAAGTAATCTCGCAGGACTTTCCACTCAATCGGACAAGCTCATCTTTCTCCATTTCAGAAAGCCTTTTTTCAATTCCATCCATCTGGCTACTAGTCCACTTTGAATCGGTCCAATCTGTTTTCATTTGGGTCATGAGATTCAAGATATGGTTTCGAATCAGAAGGTCCTCTTCAGACAAGAGATGTCCTCTATGAATCGGGATTTCACCGGCATGAACTTGCATAACCATAAAAGGCAATCCGATCAGGTCTCAACCGACAGACAGCATCGACCGTCTGATGAATACTCTGTTGCGTCTGGAAAGGGAGTCCGTAAATCAAATCATAATTAACGCTAGTGTAACCTAACTCGCGAGCAGTTTGAGTGACCTCGTGAACCTGCTCTTCACTCTGGATCCGATGAACAACATTTTGGACAGTGGGATCAAAGTCCTGAATTCCTAAACTGAGCCTTTTAAAACCGACTTCCCTCAAAACACTGAGGTGTTCCCGCTTGGTCACTCGTGGATCAGCCTCTACTGAAAACTCAAAATCAGTGGTGACCTCAACATGATCTAGAATTCCCTTCAATAGGGTCCCGAGCTCCTGAGGACTTAAAAAGGTCGGCGTACCCCCGCCGAGGTGAATCTCGGTAATTCGAGTTCGATTTCCTGAAAGTTCCTTCAAGCGCGTCTGGTAAAGAGCCCATTCCTTGAGCACAGTCTCGACGTAAGGCATTCCAACCGCATGGTTTCTCGAAATTCGAGTGTTGCAACCACAATAGGTGCATAAACTTTCACAAAAGGGAATGTGGATATAAATAGCCGCGCCTACTCCCTTAGCGGCTCCTTCATCCTGTGCCTGCGCTATCGTTTCGAGCCATTTTTCCGGTGTCGGGTTTTCGGACCAGTAAGGAACTGTGGGATAACTGGTATAGCGAGGACCCTGAATGTTGTACTTTTTAAAAAGATCGGGGTGAGGTTTTTTATCGGGAAAACTCATTTGCCTTCTCCCTGAAAAAACTTCCTTTGCAACTCGATGAAGAGCCTGACATTTGATTCTGGAGTCTTCGGCAGAACTCCATGTCCAAGACCGCAGATCCATCCCTGCCGAGAAGCAACCGGAAGTGCTTTCACTGTCTCAAAAACCTGCGTAAGTCTTTTGGTCAACTCAGCAGGTTCAAGAAAGAGCCAAGTCGGATCGATATTTCCCTGAATAGCCCAACGATCTCCCCACTCACTCAGCACCTGAGCCAAATCGTGCCGCCAATCAATGCCCAAACCTGCGATTGGCAATTCAGTCAGACTTTTCCAGTGATCAGGTCCACAGGTTTTGCCGTAGTAAACAAGGGGAACCTCGGGACATCGCAAAGAGTAATTCTTGAAGAGCTCCCTTAAGGGCGGAATGACATGACTCTGATAGGTCTGAGGGTCGAGCTCCCCGGCACAGGTATCTAAAACAGCAATCGCATCGGCTCCAGCCTTTGCTTGAAGCACCATATTTTCTAATAACAGTGGAGAAAGTATCCGCCAAAATCCTTCAAAACGCCCATCGACCAAACCCTGTTTAGAAGAGATCAAGTTTCCCTGATGAGATCCCTCGACCGCGTAACAAAAGAGAGTCCAAGGACCTCCAACAAAACCCAAAAGGCTTTTTTCCTGTGGCAAAGCGTTGCGAATGAGCCGAATCGCTTGGGACTGAAATTCAAGTTTGGAAATGTCACCAGGAACGAGTCGTTCTACAGCCTGACGGGTTTTTAAATGCCAACTCAGCTCTGGACCCTCTGGGTAACTCAAGCCCATTCCCAGCACATCCAAAGGAAATAAAATATCTGAAAACAAAATAGCCGAGTCAAAATCAAAATCCCTGATTGGTCCCATGGTCGCTTCGCAAGCGAGTTCTGGCCGGGTACAGATATCTTCAAAACTGTATTGCTTTTTAAGGTTCTGATAATGGCTGTGATATCTCCCAGCCTGACGCATAAACCAGACTGGCGGTCTTCCTGTATTTTTCCTCATTAACGACTGTTGAAATAAAGTTTTCATGAAAGTAGGTATCCTATTCCTCGAACGCTCCGAATGATTTCTGATTTCTCTGGATTGGGTTCTACCAGACGTCTCAGACGCATAATAAAATTATCTACAGTACGGGGGGTCGGATACTCATCCGCCGACCATGCGTGATCCAAAATCTCATCCCGACTGACTACTTGGCCCCTCTTCTCTACCATAAGCTTAAGCAGGGCCGCTTCTTTATGACTGAGTCTTTCAATCCGTCCCTCAATCACAGCCTCAAATCGATCAAAAAAAATCAGAGCTCGCCCAATACTTACCCCATCCGGCGTTACTACCGATCGGTTTGCTAAATAAGTGGCTCGCTTCAGAGCATTTCGAATTCTTAAAATCAATTCCTGCAGATGAAAGGGTTTCACGATGTAGTCTTCTGCCCCTAATTCTAGTCCTCGAATCCGATCCTCGGGATTTCCACAGGCAGTTAAAAACACCGGTGAACAAAAAGGTTGGGCCTGACTCAAAACTTCACCCACTTTGAACCCTGAACCATCGGGAAGGCCAACATCCAAAAGCGCAAGATCAATTTGAGTGGGTAAGGAAATCAGATTTAAAGCATCCCTACAGGTTTGTACCCAAATCACGTCAAACCCCTGCTCCTTAAGTCTCTCAGAAAGGGTGGCCCCGAGATTTTTTTCATCCTCTAAAAGAAGAATCTTAGAACGGGATTCAATTGCCATCGATCGCCCCCGGCCTAAACGTCAGTCTCGTTTCGAACCCATCCTGAGTCGGGACAAATTCAACATTTCCTTCCATTCGATCCATCAAAGTCCGAACAAGATACAAACCCACACCAGCTCCCTGGGAGCGAGCCCCCTTATTGAAAAGGATTCCTAGCTTTTTTGGAAGGCCGTCTTGCGCAAGACCGTTGTCTTTCAGGGTCAATGTAATTTCGTCTTTTGAGGAAGCCGAAGCCAGGGGAACTGTCTGAATTTTTACCAAAACGTTTTCTCGTCCAGAATGTCGAATTGAATTTTCAAAAAGATTTTTTAAAATCACATGCATTGCTACCGGATCTGCTTTGATCGAAAAATCCTCTACCTCCGAATCAAATCGAATAAACCTAGAATAATCCGAGTTCTTTAAAAATCGATCCATCCAAGGTTTGAGTTGTAGGGACTGTGTATAAACAGGACCTCCACCTTCAAGTCTGGCCAGCTCAAGAGTCCTTTCAACCTGAGTCTCGAGACGAAAGGTATCCTCCAAAAGCCTGCCTACAAGCGACTTTTGGGAAGAACCGTCTTTTAGCTGATCGGCAATGGATTCGGCTTGTAAACGAATACTGGTCAACGGCGTACGCAGTTCATGAGTTACAGCAGCGAAAAAAGCTTCAATCCCTTTGGCTCTTCGGGCATCTCGCCAATACAATAAGAACAGAACTGCTGTACTTCCAAAAACTAAGGCTCCAAAAAAAGCCCCTTCCCAGTGAATCATTCGCTGTGTTCTCTGCCACTGACTCAGACTGTCTGGCCTAGAGAGTCCAAGCCGCCCTTCCAAAGCAAGAATCTGACTCGACTTATCTAAAAGAAGATTTCCCCACCAAAAACCGATCAGAAAAACTAAAAAAAGCCAGACCACTTGAGCCCCCAGCATGACCCGTAGCCTGCGATCTGCAGCAGACTGAAAACTAGCTTTGGCCTTAGCGCCTCGTAAGAAGTTTAACGCCTTCATTTCGTCGGCTTCACTTCTCCCAGAGATTCCTTCAAAGCCTCTCTGAAGGCTGAAAGGTGCGTGTCATGATGTGCGGTAGATAGAAAAGAAACTTCAAAGGCACTCGGTGCCATATAAATTCCTTTTTCCAACAATTTGTGAAAGACCCGGGCATAAGTTTCCCGATGAATCGCAGGAACAACGTCATGGCGACGAACCGGTTCCTTCAGCTCTGCGCAGAGCATCCAGAAAATCGATCCATACCTTTGCACTGTCACTGGGACCCCCACCTGCGCCCCGGTTTTTTGCAGATCCTGAGCCAGCTTTTCAGTTTTTGCTTCAAGCGCAGCATAAGGGCAGTCGCGTTTTAACTTTTTCAACATTGCAATTCCGGCTGACATAGCTACAGGATTTCCGCTCAAAGTACCGGCTTGATAGACCGGCCCCAACGGCGCCATCTGATCCATCAAATCGGCCCGACCTCCGAAAGCCCCGACTGGAAAACCGCCCCCAATAATCTTTCCATAAGTCACCAAATCAGGACGAATTCCTGTCCGTTCGGCCATACCTCCGAAGGCAACTCGGAAACCAGTAATGACCTCATCAAAAATGAGCAAACTGCCGTGCTTCTTGGTCAGGGCTGCCAACCTATGAAGAAACTCATCTCGTTGCAGTAATAGTCCATTGTTTGCTGGAATCGGTTCGACAATTGCAGCCGCAATTTCAGAACCGTATTTTTCAAAAATCAACTCCAGAGCTGGAAGATCATCCAACGGAGCCACTAGTGTGTCTGCAGCAACAGCGTCACTAATCCCCGCACTGTCAGGCGCGGCCATCTCCGCCAGGCCCGAACCGGCTCGAACTAACATCGAGTCGGCATGACCGTGGTAGCATCCATCAAATTTCAGGATTTTGTTTCGGCGAGTTGCTCCTCTCGCTAGGCGTAGGGCAGACATCACAGCTTCAGTTCCAGAATTAACAAACCGAACTTTCTCAACCCAGGGGATTGAAGAAGTGATCAGCTCCGCAAGTTCTAATGAATAGGGCTCTGCGGCTCCATAAGACCATCCGCGAAAAAGAGCCGCTTGTACAGCCTCCAAAATATCTTGGTCTTGATGGCCAAAAATCAAAGGACCCCAGGACATGCAAAAGTCTACATAAGAATTTCCATCTACATCAAGTAGCTCAGCACCTTTGGCCGAAGCAATAAACCTCGGGGTCCCCCCAACACCTCGAAATGCACGGACGGGGGAATGGACGCCCCCCGGAGAAACCTGCTTTGCTTTTTCAAAGAGTACTGTAGACTTAGAAATTCCCATAAAATCCCTCATTCTGGTTCAGTTTATGAAAGAGCTGAAAGGTAATCTTTTGCGTTCCTAGCGCCATAGGTAATGATGATGGAGGCTCCTGCTCTTACAAAGGCAGTCCAAGCTTCCAGGTGGGCTGCTGGAGCCGACATCAAACCATTTTGTGCTAGAACCTCGACCCCTGCATATTCCCCGCTGACTTCATAAACAGCCCAGGGCTTCTTGATCTGATCAGAAAGCCGAGCAAGGACATCCAAATAAGGAAGGCCCGGCTTGACCATTAAAATATCGGCTCCTTCTTCCGAGTCTCTCAGTGAACTTAGAAAAGCATCATTCATTCGTGAAGGATCAATTTGATAGGTCGCCCGGTCTTTCAGACTTTGGCTCTTTGGTGCGGAATCTGCGGCATTTCGAAAAGGTCCATAAAATTTCGAATGGAATTTAGCGGAATAACTCATTACCAAAGTCGAATAAAGTTTGTTCTGATCCAGAAGGGTGCGAATTGCACCTATACGTCCGTCCATCATATCACTAGGTGCCACACAATCAGCGCCTGCCTGCGCATACGACAGAGCAAGATCAGCTAAAGCCTGCACAGAAGCCTCGTTATCAACATGATCCCCTTCTGGCGGAATCACCCCACAGTGCCCGTGCGCTGTGTATGAACAAAGACAAACATCCACCGAAAGGAAAAGATCTTTTCCGAATCGCTTTCGGATTTCGCTGATCTGATTCGCGGTAAAGGATGCACTGAAATCCTTTTCTCGCTTGTCTGCGGGAACACCAAACAGAATGAATTTGCGCACCCCTTTTTCCAAATCATTTTCAATTTGTTTGAGAAGTGAGTCCGGAGTCTCACGAAAAACTCCCGTCATTCCGGGCACAGCCTCAGGTCTGCTAATTCCATCAACAACAAAAAGAGGCTGAACCATTTGATCTACGCTGACTCGGTTTTCCGCAACGAGCTCCCGAATCCAACGCGAGCCCCTCAGACGCCGTAATCCCATTTTTGAATACCGTTCAAAATCACTCATTGAATTTGCAGCCACTTTTTCCACTCCTTTACTGACAGAAAAATCGCTGGGTCCAGCCCGCTCCTCTGTAAAAAACGAGCAGTCTTACCCGGACCACAAGCGTGATGCACTGTATTCGGAATCAGACCTTTTAATGCATTCCATTGAGATCCACTGCTCCAAAATATATGTGTAGCCTCGGATAGACTCTGGAGTGCCTCTGGAGAATAGCTGCTGGTATCGGATGAAACCTCGTATGTCGGAATCACCCGCACCTGAGTCTCCGTCCAATCAAACTGTGCACTTTCATGGGTGAGCACCGTCCAGGATGGGAGCTGGGGCAAACCTAAAACCGGCTCTCCTAAAGTCTCTTTCAAAAATTCAAAACCTAGATTTTCTGCACACCCTTCCACCCAAAGCCCCATCCGCGCTAACTTAAACCAACTCTGAGTGCCCGAAACCCAAATCCGGGATTCCTTTAATCGCTCACAAACCTGATCGGAGACCACAGCACGAGCGTGCGCTACGAAAACACTTTTGCCGTTCAAGTCTGGAAGTTCAATTTCGAAGGACCTGGGTTTTCCCTTAGACCTCCATGCATGTCCGTCCCAAGCCTGAATTCTACTGCTAGGAATTGGCAGAGAAGCCGCCCAAAAAACATCATCTAGTTCCTGACCTGAGGAACTCTTTCCCTTTAGAAACAAAATTTTTCCCAATTGAGGGGAAAAAATTTGAGTGGCACCAAATCGCTGGTGGCACCCTCCCCCAAACTTTGCAAGCAGGAGCCTCTCTTCTCTCACCTGGTCGGCTGTATCAGGACAATGAATCTCTTCGAGAAGAGCACGGGTTCTCGTATCGTCCTTGCGACACTCCACCATCAACGCTCCCTGCGCTGGAGCGGCTGGACATAAAGTTAGAGGTAGAATCATCCACCGGCACCCTTGCAAAAGCCGGCTCAACTCTGTCTGACCCGAAGGATCTCTCCACAGACGTACTAGACCTGCAAAGGCGAGAACCACTCCATCCAAATAACGGGGGTTGCTAGATTCCATCTGGACTCTTGAAAGCCGCGTATTAACATTGCCTCGAATCTCTTCAAAACGGACTCGAGGCACGCTAGCCGAAAGGTTGACCTGAGGAAGAGCTTCCTCCAAAAATGAGGGAATATTCTCAAGCCTTCTGGGGGAGGAAGTCCCTATCTTTAGTGTAAGACCCTTCTCGAGATTTCTTAAGGCCTGGGGTCCGAAAACAATAACATCTCTCGGGTTTTCTCGTTTGGGAACAAATCCGGAGTAGATTTTTTCCGGTCGTTCCAAGCTGAGATCTTTCATTGAATGAACGGTAAAGTCGACCACGCCGTTCATAAGAGACTGATCTATTTCAGCAACAAAAAACTCTTTGCCTTCTATCCGACTGAGAGGCACATCCTGGATACGATCTCCCTGGGTTTCAATTCCCACCAGCTGAACTTGAATATCTGGATGTTTTTTTTCAACTTCGCTGGCCACCCACTGACTCTGAGCCATGGCCAAAAGGGACTTTCGTGTTCCTAGCTTAAGTACTGATTTCATAATTCTTAATGAGGTAGATCTAATGCGAACTGATTAGGCGAAACAAGCTAAATCTTCCCACCCATGAGGGATGGATAGGGAATTCCCGAGGGCTCGAAGTTTGGCCCTTTGCTCACAGGCTTTTTCCGCCTGAGAGACCTGGATTTTACGATGATTTCCAAGGGAGTTTTGGAAAGTAAAAAGATCATCTAAGGCGAAAAAGCGAGAGAGATAGGCCCACTCACCACATTCCCGTCTCAGTCCCCCCAAGTGAATGACTCGCCGGGAGGCATTCCCCCCCTCCAAAAACCAAGAAATCCGCTTTTGATCTTCTTCAAAGTGAATAGGAACACAAATCACAATCGTGCTCGCATGACGCCAAATCCGCTTTTCCTGCTCTTCGGTAAGAACCTGATGAGCCTGAGCAGCATGCTCTTCTATTAAACTTCGATGAAACTCCTCGCGCCTTTGCGGGCTCCGATTAGCGATAAAAAGCTCGTAATCCAAAAGAAATGGTGCAACCGACTGGGCTATTTGGCCAGCCCCTACTATGAGGAGCGGGGCCCCGATGCTACTAGGAATATCCGACCTTTTTAACATCCGTCGGATTAAACTACCGTAAGAATTTCCGCCCATGTTTTGCAGATGAAGGGATCTAATCTCTTTAGCGTCCTCAAAAAGACGTTGCACCCATGGGGTTAACCCTAGACTTAGAGTGGACTCAACCGACCTAAAGCCTTGCCATGCATCTTTGAACTGGCCAAAAACGTCTGTTTCCCCCTGGATTTCGCTTTCTAAACCACAAATGAAGCGGAGCAAAAACAGATAGGCAGCTTCGCCTTGGGTGTGGTCTGCGTTCAAAGAAAGCTCAGTTTGCCTCGCTCCAGAAATCCATACCTGGCGTTGACAGGTCGAAAGATGAAATACGGGCTCGTCCTTCAACAGAAGACCAGGGCCTTCCCCAAAGGACTGCTCTTTTTTTCGGAGGTGATAGACATGAAGATCCTGAAGCAGCATAACCCTCTGACTATAGGACAAAGGCGGGATCCGAGTGTCATAGCTCTGTCACAAACCCCGAACTTAAATGATACCCTTTATTTACTAAACTCAGCCTTGGGGTAGACTAAGAAAAAGAGGAGCCTCATGTCTGCAAAAACTAAAAAAACACCAGCAAAAAAGCCAAATCCAACAAAGGCTGCTCATCAGGAAAAACTGCCCGAGGGACGAACCTGGGTTTTCACCGATGGAGCCTGTTCAGGAAATCCAGGACCAGGGGGTTGGGGATCTATTATTTTGAGACCCGACGGCTGGGTCAAGGAACTGGGCGGGGGCGAAAAATCCACCACCAATAACCGGATGGAAATCCTTGCTGTTATTTCGGCTGTTGAAACTTTGAACGAGAACGAGAAAATTCAAGTCTTTACCGACTCCCAGTACGTCATTCGCGGCATTACGGAATGGCTTCAGAATTGGATGGCTAAGGGGTGGGTCAACTCCCAGGGTGAATCCATTGCTAACCAGGATCTATGGAGCGAACTAGCCACAGTCATCGAAGGTCGCAATATTATTTGGACTTACATCCGAGGCCATTCTGGAGTTCCAGGCAATGAGCGAGCGGATGAAATAGCCGTTGCCTTTTCTAAGGGCCAAAGCCCCGATCTCTACGAAAGCAGCCTAGATGGGTATACAGTCTCTATTCAAAGCCTCGAGGGAAATGGCAAGGCTTCGAAAAAGAATAAATCTAAGGCCCCCGGCGTCTACCTAAGCCTAGTCAATGGAGTATTACAGCGGCATTCGTCGTGGAAAGAATGCGAACAAAGGGTTCGTGGCCAATCTGGCGCGAGATTTCGCAAAGCCCTATCTAAGACTGAAGAGGATCAAATTCTCCGGGATTGGGGTCTTCCCAGCTCTTAGTTAAACTTAGCCCGATTCTGACTGACTAGGGTGAGTCCCGACATTTTATACAACAGGCGAGCCCCGACGTTTGCATCCCATTCGTCTTTTGATTCTGATGACCCTGGTGACTCCGGTCTTACTGGAGCAGGCGCTACCTCATTGAGATCAAAACCTACAATTTTTCTTCCGGAACGCACCACGAGATCGATTAAATACACCGCTTCTTGAAAATCGAGCCCCCCCGGCACTGGGGTTCCCGTATTTGGACAAAACCTAGGATCTAATCCATCAATATCAAACGAAACCCAAACCTCATTGGGCAAGGTGCTCAAGATTTCCCTACAAAGACTGCCCCAGCTGACACCTTCAAATTTTCTACGCTGAAGATCTCGATCATAGTGGGTCACGATCCGGTTACGATTTAGAAATGTAAAATCCACCTCCTCGTCACAAAGGTCGCGGATACCCACTTGGACCAATTTCTTTATGCCCGGAATTTTTTCCATCACGTTGCGCATAATAGAGGCGTGCGACCAAGCAAATCCTTCGTATGCCTTGCGAGTGTCCGAATGAGCATCAAAATGAAGAACTCCTAAGTCTCGATATCTTTCGGACGCAGCTTGAATCGCTCCAAAGGGAACCGAGTGATCTCCACCCACTATGGCAGGGATCTTTCCACCGTCTAAAACCGTTTTTGTTTCACGGTAAACGTACTGGTTGACCCTTTCTCCTAACGCGTTGACCCGCTTCAGAGCACCGAACAAATCGGAATCGGCCTGGATCACCTCTAGGTCTCCACCAACATCAATAATTTTCTCGGCCAGGGGTCGGGCTTCCTCATTCCATTTTCTGACTTCCACTGATTCTGGCAAATAGAAAAATCCTGACTCATAAGGGTTTCTGACATCGAGATCAAAAAGATCGACCTGATGGGAAGCCGCCAAAATAGCTTCAGGCCCTTGGGCCGTTCCTTTTCTATAAGAAGTAGTGGCCTCCCAGGGGACTGGAATAAAAACCAGAGCTGCCTCTTTTTCTGTGTGAGGAGACACTTGCGGAAGTCCAAAAATACCGGAATCTTCCTTTGCTGCAGCATTTGGATCAAATTTTTCCATTATTTCCTCTTAACTCTTTGTGTTCGTTTTAGAAGCGGGTCGACAAGGACAGTAGCCGGGACGGGGTCCAATTTTTGGAAACCGCCTACAGACTTCTGGGCGCTTTTCATAAACAGTACAAAGGCGACGCGAATCCAAAAAAATACAATCGCGCCCGTAGCGTTGTTCGAGAACAAAAAGCTGGGCCTTGGGTTGAAAAGCCTGAATAATTTTTTCCTGGGTGAGCCTTTTTGCGAGATTCTTTAAAGAAACAGCGGCTTCTTCCTCAGTGGCCAAGCCAAGGCGAATCAAGTCGTTCACGCTGACTTCTACAGGAAGGGTACAACACCCTGCCCAACACCCATCACAAAGGCCATTCCGGTAACGAACCCAGGTAGTAGGTCTTTGCGCATCTGGGTAAGAAAGGCTTCGAGACATGGAATCTGCGAGAGCTTACCCTTCTGTAGGAGCAGCTCCGCCCTTATGCCGGTGAAGAATTAATCCGTGGGTAGGATCGTAAGGAGAAACTCCAACTGTGACTCGATCGCCCAGAATGACTCGAATATGGAACTTTCTCATCCTGCCAGAAAGTTTCGCAGAAATTGTTTGACCACTGGGGAGCTTGACGGTGAAATTTCCCCCTGCCAAAACATCCATTATCACTCCATCCACTTGAGCTAAATCATCACGAGCCAACAGACACCTCTCATTTCAAAGGTTTTTTAATAACACCAAAATCTGAACACTTCTAGTCAGGAGTTTTTCAGCCTAACCCAGAAAGGGATAACGGTAGTCCGTAGGGGGGACACGCGTCTCCTTTAGCGTTCTCGGGGATAACCAGCGGTAAAGATTAAGAGAACTCCCCGCTTTATCATTTGTTCCGGAAGCTCGGGCTCCCCCAAAAGGCTGTTGACCCACCACGGCTCCCGTCGGTTTATCATTAATATAAAAATTTCCTGCCGTATTTCTGAGACGGGTGGTGATCTCATGAACAGCGTACCTGTCCTGAGCGAAGACAGCTCCAGTTAGACTGTACGGGGTGGATTCATCGCAAAGCCTGAGAGTCTCTTCAAGCTTTTGGTCTGGATAGACATGAATGCTGAGCACAGGTCCAAAAATTTCTTCAACCATACTTTTGTAAGTCGGCTGTTGTGCAAGAATCACAGTTGGCTCAACAAAATAGCCCACCTCTCCCTGGGCCTTACCGCCAGCAATGATTTCCGCCTCTTGAGAGTTTTTGGCGTGATCCAAATAGCCGCTAATTCTCTTGAAAGCCTTCTCATCAATAACAGCGTTCACAAAACAGCCTAAATCCCGAACGTCACCCATTTTAAGGGTGGCCAAATCGGATAAAAGTTTCTCCTGCACTTTTTTCCATAAACTTTGCGGAATAAAGGCGCGGGAAGCTGCAGAACATTTTTGCCCTTGAAATTCAAATGCCCCTCTAACCAAAGCTGTAGAAAGCGCATCACAGTTAGCTGAGGGGTGGGCAAAAACAAATCCTTTCCCCCCTGTCTCACCCACAAGTCTTGGATAGGTTCGGTAACGAGAAATATTTTCCCCAACCGTTTTCCACAAAGTCTGAAAGGTCGCCGTCGAACCAGTAAAATGAATCCCCGCCAAGTCTTTCATGGGTAAAACAGTCTGACCAAAAAGGGGGCCATCGGCAGGCACTAAATTGATCACCCCATCTGGGACTCCCGCTTCTTTCAAGAGAAGCATGGTGTAGTAGGCCGAAAGCATCTGAGTATCAGAAGGCTTCCAGACAACCGTATTTCCAAGCATGGCCGGAGCACACCCAAGATTTCCAGCAATAGCAGTAAAATTAAATGGAGTAATTGAAGCAATGAACCCTTCGAGAGGACGGTATTCTACAGAGTTGGAGACTCCAGCAGAAGCGATGGGTTGGTTCTTTTGAATTTCTTGATAGAAAAATGCGTTGAAACGCAGGAAATCGATAAACTCACACGCTGCATCAATTTCGGCCTGAAATACGTTTTTTGATTGTCCCAACATGGTTGCTGCGTTCAAGCGGTCTCTAAACGGCCCGGCTAAAAGATCGGCTGCTTTCAAGAAAATCGCCGCGCGCTCAGTATCAGCGAGTTTCTCCCAAGTAGCTTTGGCTTTCAACGCAGCGCTGGCAGCCATTTCCATCTCTTTGGGCCCAGCCAAGTGAAACTCGGCAAGGACATGCTTGTGCTGATGGGGCATGACCACTTTTCTAAGATTTCCGGTACGAATCTCTTTACCGCCAATAATGCAGGGAATTTCTATTTTCTCTGCCGCCATTCGATCGAGCTCACGTAGAATCGATTCACGTTCGCGAGAGTTTTTGGCGTAGGAAAGGACTGGCTCGTTTACAGGTCGTTCAAGTTCAAGCATTTTTTTTGGTTACCACAGAAACCCGACTTTCCGAGCAAAAAACGGGCGACGAGTCTATTGTCGCTATTTCTTGAACGACCGCATAAAAACGACAAAAAGACAGAAGCAGCCGATTCCAAAAAACACTACGGCACTGAGAGGGTATTTCCCGAAAACCCGCTCACCCGTGTCATTTAAAGCCAAGCTACTCGCAATAAAAAGCCCGGCAACAAGCACGCTCAGGCTCATCCTCCGTCCATTTAGATCCAATTGCTGAGTGAGATTTTGAAGATCGGGTGATTTAATTTCGAATGCAAAGTCATTGCTATTAAATTTTCGAAACATCCACCGAATTTGCCGAGGCATAATTTTCAAAAGAGCCGCCATGTCTTTGGACAACCAAAGAAGCTCTTTTTTAAACCTTTGCATCGAGTATTGATTTTTAACCAGGTCCTTCACCAGCTCTTGACCGGTTGAAAGAAGATCGAACTCAGGGTCCAAGGAGCGACCCATTCCCTCGATCGTGAGGATTGCTTTAAATACAATCATCCAATCACCCGGGACCTTAATATTAAACTTCGCTGCAATTTGGGTAGCTTCAATCAAGACTTTACCCACATTTAGCTCTGAAAGGGACAGTCCCATGTAGGGAGACAGCGCGTTTCTAACCTCTCTCTGAAACCCATCAAAATCAATGGACGCACTCGATGCCCCGAGTTCAGCATACTCATAACAAAGGTTTTCATAATCCTCGGTCAGAAGCGACATCACCATCGTCGCTAACTGATCCCTGGATTTTTCGCTAAGGCGACCCACGATTCCAAAATCGATAATTCCTAACCGATCACCAGGTAGAATAAAGAGATTTCCCCCGTGGAGATCACCATGAAACAACCCGTCGATCATGATCGATTTAAAAAAAGCACGTGCACCTAACTCGACCACTTTCTTTCGATTCACACCTGAGGCATCCAAAGCCTTGATGTCGTTCACCCGAATGCCCTCGAATTTTTCGAGAGTCAGAATCTGATGGGTACTCAGATTTCTGAAAACCTTCGGAATAACAATATCTGGAATCTCAATCATGTTTTCAGCGATCTTCGTCATGTTGTTGGCTTCCACAACGAAATCCAGCTCAAAACTTAGAGTTCGGAAAAATTCATCGACAATAGTTCGAGGGCCAATGATCCGGGTTTCCGGGACATACTTCTCCAAAAGATTGGCCAAGAAGGCCAAAAGAGACACATCGGTTTCGATCACCTTTTCAATTTCGGGCCTTTGTACTTTTACTACGACCTTTTCTCCGGTTAGAAGTCTAGCCTCATGGACTTGACCAATACTGGCTGAAGCCAAAGGCGTGGGATCAAAATAAGAGTAAGAAGATTCCAATTTCCGCCCCAACTCTTTTTCCACCGTCGCTTTGACGACTTCGAAAGGAAGAGGCAGAACATTGTCCTGAAGCTTGATGAATTCTTCGATGTATTCTTCTGGAAGGAGATCGGAACGAGTAGAAAGAAGCTGACCGAGTTTCACAAAGGTTGGTCCGAGCTCTTCAAAAGCCATACGCAACCGCTCAGGGGTAGTTTACTCGGCCCTTGCCTGCGCAAACGCACCTAGCTTACCCGGCAAGAATTTTCCCAAGTTCATTCTCTGAACAAAATCCACAAATCCGTATTTCGAAAAAACAGCTAGAATTTGGCGAAGTCTTTGGACATTTTTTACTGCTTGGCCTAGTTGTCTACCCGTTTTGATCCATTTCATTTTGTATTCTCGATAATGGTGAAATCAATTTGTCTCTTCTCAATATCCGCTCGAACTACTCTTATCCGAACGCCATCCCCAATTCGAAAGGTACGCTTCTTTCGCCGACCGAAGAAAACCATTCTCTCTTCGTTAAATTCGTAAAAATCATCCGCGATCGATTCAACGGCAACCATCCCCTCGACATAAGGGTTTTCGATTTGGACAAAGAGTCCCGACGAAATCATCCCAACAATTTTTGCATCAAATTCATCCCCGAGATGGGCCACCATCATGCGGACCTGCTTTAGCTTGATCGACTCTCGTTCAGCGTCAGCCGCCAGTCTTTCCCGATAGCTACAATGCTCGCAAATCTCTGCCAAAGATTTTTCTAGCCGGCTTCTTTCCTGGGGGGAGAGTTTGGGGTTTTTGCCGCCCTTTTGAATCACCTGCCTCAGCAAGCGATGCACAACTAAGTCAGGGTACCGACGAATAGGGCTAGTAAAGTGAGTATAGGCTTCAGACGCTAATCCATAATGAATCCCATGAGTCTCGCTATAGACGGCCTGTTTCATCGATCTGAGCAAGGCCATATTCAGTAGAGATTCGGCAGGATGCCCCTCTAAACGTTGGACGACTTCCGCCAATACCTTAGGGGATGCGCCGGGTTCTACCCAAAATTGCACTCCGACAGTCGCAGCCAATTCCCGAAATCTTTCCAGCGCCTCTGGCGAAGGTTCTTCGTGAATTCGATACACAAAAGGCCAGCGCCGCTTCATCATCCATCGAGTCACCGCTTCATTCGCGGCAATCATAAATTCCTCGATCAACTTATGGGCCTCAAACCTCTGCCGATGTTTGATTGAAACAACCTCTCCTTGAGGTGTCACGTTTAGCTCTGGCTCTGGCAAATCAAACTCGATTGAGCCTCTTTGAGTTCGAGTTCTTTTTAAGATGTGAAAGAGCTCAAAATGGGCTTTGTATTTCCAATTTGGATTATTCTGGTTTTCTAGCCACTCCTTCTGAATCTGATTGTAGGTGGCTCGGCGTTTGCTTTGAATAATGCCTTCGTAAACTTCAGTGTCCCGATTTCGGCCGTTTTGATCAAACCACATCCGGGCCACGAGAGTTAACCTGGGCTCATCAGGCACAAGGCTACAAAGGTTTTCGGAGAGTTCCCTAGGCAACATGTGGAAGGCCCGCTCTGGAAAATAAACACTAGTTCCTCTGGATCTCGCTTCCTGATCTAATGCACTCCCCTCG
This sequence comes from Bdellovibrio sp., assembly GCA_016185105.1. Classification (GTDB taxonomy): domain Bacteria; phylum Bdellovibrionota; class UBA1018; order UBA1018; family UBA1018; genus JACPOE01. The sequence goes on along the minus strand of JACPOE010000049.1, from coordinate 7,662 downwards.
CGAACGTAATGAGACACATCCGCAATAGCTACCCAAAGAATATATCCTTTTTCATTTTGTTCGACATAAACCGCATCATCGAAATCGCGGGCGGTTTCGCCATCAATCGTAATGAAAGGCACATGCCTTAGATCTTTGCGACCTTTCTGGTCCTTACCCGGAACTTGGAGAGTCTTAGTTTTCGCCTCCTCGACGGCACTGGCTGCATGCTCTTCCACTAGTCCAAATTCAGCGGCCACCATGGAAACGTCGGCAGAAGGGGGAAGATCTTTTCCATAGACCTCTAAGATGTCTCCGGTAACAGAATATTCCCCGGTGGTGTGAAAGTGTAATTTGACTCGCACCCAGTCCCCGGCTCGAATCGGGCCTTTCCTAGGAATGGGTTGCCTTAAGATACAAATTTCTTCACGGGCATTTTTCTTCTCATAAATTACCCAGCCAGCAGCTCGCCCTGGCGACAAAGAGGGGGTGTAGCGACCTACTAACTCCTGATAACGGTGAGCGATGACACGAATGTCTTCAACCCGGCCCCGTGAAGTGACTGTAGCCTCTACACGATCTCCATGGAATAATTCTGAGGCCTGATGCGGCGGAATAAATAGGTCTTCTTGATGAGAGCTTTTTTTCCCGTCTGCAATTAGAAAGGCAAAGCCTCTTCGATTCTTATCTACAGTAGCTCGAATTTTTTTATGGGGTTTAAAATGGCCCCCAGTTCTTTCGTGTATCTGGTCACGTTTTTTTGAGGATCGGCTTCTTCCTGATCCTAGACGTTCCTTTGATCTAGATTTTTTCATTGCTTTTGACATTAACTCATTTCGTTTCGTTTAGAAACCAAGAGGCCAGTGTCACAAATGACAGACAAACGAACACGCCTACTTGGTTTTCTGATTGGGTTGAATAATTTCTATCTATATTAAGGTGGGACTTAAAAAGTGGTGCGGTCGGAGAGACTCGAACTCTCACGCGGTTAAGCACACGACCCTGAATCGTGCGTGTCTACCAATTCCACCACGACCGCATGATGTCACTTTGGACAGATGCCTCACACCTTAAGCGGCGCCACGGCCTGTGTCAATTATTAACCATAGAAGGTTCCCTTAACCGACTTAACTCATTGAAATCTGAACTGAAGAATTAAAAGTACTATTTTAATCAGGCATTAGGATATACTTTTCAGTGGGGAACCATCCGCTCTCTGGGTGGTGTAAAAAATCGGGGTATTCTAATGAAGAAGAAGAATCTTTCTTTTCGATTCGGGCTGATTTGTACAGCGGGACTTGCCACACTCGGCGGCACCGCCTACGCCCACTGTCCCGGCGGACAGATTACTGACATCGGCCGCCAGGTGATTCACTCCTTGGTAGAGGACAAAGCGCAACAAGATCGTCTTGTGAAAATTTATTGCGGTCAGGAAAAAACTGGGGGGACGTTTAGCAGAGACGACTCTAGCTTCATTAAGAATGTTGAAATTTTGGAGGCATGGAAAAGTCGGTCCGCACGTGAGGATGGCCCAACTCGTGAGCAAGAGTTTAATGCTGCCCAGCTTGCGATTCGCAAGCTTTCAACCCTGAAAAATGGGGACTCGGCACACCTAGCCGAATGGCATACCCGTACTGAACTTCTCTCGGACTCCAGGAAATCGAAAGAAACAAAGACACGGTTATCTGAGCTTCAAAAATCGGTCTCTAGAACTTCGGATGAATTGACTGAACAAAAAAAGAGTCTGGAAAGTCTTGAACAAACTCGACGAAAACTCGAAATGTCCCTAGGTAGCAAGAACCTTCAGGGAAAAAACGCGGATCAAATAAAAGAGCAGCTCGCCCAGGTCGAAAAAAGTATCTCAAGCGCAAGAGCTGTCGGCCTGGAACTCATTTCCAAAAAACATCAGGAGACACTTGCACTCAATCAACTTCGAGCAGTCGATTTTGCACTTGATACCGTCACCCAAGAACGAGTTGTCGCTATTGGAGAACAAAAAAAAGAGGTTTCTCTAGAAACCCTTTCCGAGCAAGCCGCAAAAGCAAAATTAGCAATTCAGACTTATCTAATGGGGAAAAAGCGAAATTTTGATCCAAAAAAACCGGACTGCTTTGAAGTGGGCGACAACATCGAAGCACTAGCCAATCAGCTTTTCTCCTTTGGAGCCATTCAAGAGGCTAAAAACAACGCTGATGAACAACGCGAGAAGTTAAAGAGTGAACATACAAGACTGTATGAGGTAACTCCTGATAACCGACGCAAGGAGACTTTGATCCGAAATCAAGAGTTTCTAGACCGCCAACTGAAGGAAGCAACCCAGGAAACAGAAGACCTCAAGACGCGAGCAGCTCTACTGAGCAATTGGGCGGAGAGTTACT
>JACPOE010000049.1:0-5244 GCA_016185105.1 Bdellovibrio sp. | reverse complement strand
GTCGTAATTAAAAAGTGGAATCGAGACAAAAACGACGCCCGCGTCGCAAGAGAGCTTTATGAAAAAGCTACCGAGTTGACCGAGAAAATCAGCCGACTCCAGAAAAATATGCAGCAAGCGTCTCCGGGTGAAAGCGAAGTTTACACGCACCGTGCCTCAGTAGAAATGAAACGCCTTGAAGAGGTCGCCACAGAAATGCACCGTCTTCAAAGGATTCGCGAGATTAGGCGAGAAAACGAAGTACAGTCTGGAAACTCTGGCGAAGGTGAGATCAAGACTCGCCTACCCGATGTCGCCGAGCTTAAGAAAATCTCTGCTATTTTGACTAAGCCTGACTTTGCCAACTACCGAGTTCGCGAGAAGGAAACATCTCGAGAGTGGTTGAGTAGCCAATTGAAGACCGCCGAGAAAGAAACTAGATCCGCGTTAAGTTTCTTCGAAGCGGGCAAGACTCAGAAAGCCAATGAGGCGGCGACAAAAGCTGCTTACGCTTACGACTTAGCAATAGAAGCGATCAGAAGAGCCGACCAATCCAGCACTACCCTGGCCAAAAAGTTTGCTGAGTACCTACACCACGAGCACGCCGCTCCAACCCTCAGCAGATCTAGCTCCATGGGAAGAATCTTAGCCGCTCAACCTGAGGATCTCAGCGACACTGGGAGTAGCAACACTTCGAATACGAATACACCCGTGAATTCCGAAACTTTGTCCCGGCAAGGCACACCCGACCTCCCTAGAGTACCCCCTGGAGAACCCAATAAATCAGAAAAAGAAGAACTTAACTCTCCCGCGGCTAGCCGTCGTCCGATTCGCCGTCCGCCCCCCCTCCCTCCCGGAGCAACACAGAAGACGAACCCTTCCCAGACTCCGACCGAAAGACGGCCCCATCCTGTAACTGAAGTAGGTGCACCCTTGCCTCCACCTCCCCCTCCTACTCCGCCGGCTGAATTCGCGAAAACACCGGAAAACGGCACCATTAAACCTAAAAATGCACTTTTGAATTCCATCCAGAACCACGACCACACCAAGCTAAAAAAAGGAACCATAGCCCCAAGCCACGCGGCCCTTCCCAAAGTCGGTGACGATTGTACGGAAGAAAAACTGAAGGAAATCAACGCAAGGTACGAACAGGGCCAAACTCCTATTGACCCCAATTCTTTAGCCGGGAACCTTTCAGCAGTGATGTCGCGAAAACGCGTTGGCGTGGCAGGTGCACACTTCGACTGCATCAATGGTAAGCTGGTCCTCGCTCAGGAGGAGGATTCCTCAGAGGACTCCTGGAACGAGTAAACTAAAAAAGATAAACTACAGATCCGTTGCCCAGGGGCTCAACCTATGTTACGCATGGTTCCAAGTTGGGGCGTCGGCAAGCGGTAAGCTAGCGGATTTTGATTCCGCCATTCCCAGGTTCGAATCCTGGCGCCCCAGCCAAAAGTCAAGCTGTTCGAACCAAATAATTTTCGAACAGCTAAGTTATCGAGGGCCCCCGTCGCTTGCGGAGGGCCCTTTTTTAGTTTTTGGGCTCCAGATTTTGAAAAAAGGGAACTGGCCGAAGCCAGCTCCCCATCAATATAGCCTCTCCCGACATTGAAGTGCAGTCTGAAACTATCTGGAGTGACCTCTACTTTGTGTACAATCCGTTGAATGATCTTACTTCGGGCCTCAATGGAAACAGGATCTTCAGCAAAAGCATTGAGAATGCAAAGAAAAGCTTCGAACTGGGGAAGTTCAGCCGGTATTTCTTTATGTTCCCCTCCCATCGTGACGGACTCTAGCCTTTCCTCTGCCTGTTTTCTAATTTGGATGATTTTCTCCATCTGTTGATAAAAGGGTGCAGCAGGAAGCGTTTTAGGTAATTGTGCAATTCTCTCGGCTAACGCTTCTACCTGACCATTCAACGCCTGGATTTTCTCTCGAATTTGCTTGGCCTCGTCGCTTTTAGTGTGTTTGTCGTGGGCATTTTTAGCCTCGAAGAGCAGTTCTTTTCCGAATGCAGGGTTTTTCAAAAGCATCTCAATTTGTTCCCAGACGGCAGGTTCAATTCGTTTGGCAAGGACTCGATTAGGATTACAGTCAAAGACCTTCTTGACCAGGCATGCTTGTCGTTTCAAGGCCCATCCGTGCTCATAGTAGGGGACTTTTCCTCCATTGCCATGGGCAGACTTTCCAGAAAGTTTATCCCCACAGGTTCCACAAAATAAGATTCCAGAAAGCGAAAACGGATACCGTTTCTCAGAAGCAGGTTTTCTCGCACAATAATTCTTAGTGAGAAGGTCCTGGGCGCGCTGGAATGTGATCGGATCAATGATTGGCTCCCACACAGCGGTTGATTCTTTGAGCTGGCCTTTGACTCTGTGGGTTTTCACTCCAACATAAGTTTTGTTTCGCAAAATATGATGTAAATTACCAACCGTGAAATGCCCGACTCTTGATTTGCCGCCCCCATTGATCATTCGCTTTGGAACTTGGTACCCGTTCTTGTTTAACCAGATCGCTGTAGCCGCCATGGTTTCATGCTCTAAAAATGCCTGGAATGCCTTTTTAACGAGTTCTGCCTGCTCTTCATCAACAGCCAGATAACCCTTCTTATCTGGGATGCTCAATTTTCAGCCTGCTCTTCGGTGGAAACGCGAATGTAGAACGCAATTTTGTGACCGGACTGATCCACGTTGGATTTCTTGGAGTTTTTTTTCATGGAATTGGCTTCCTTTCTGGTGCTACTGGCACGTTTCAGGAGAGCTCGGATTGTGGATCGATACAGACAGAGATTGGTCCTGGTTGAGCTGGCAGTAAGTAGTGTATAGGGTTTTGGCAATTTCGGCAAGGAGCTGTTGGAAAAGCATTGGATCGATAGGAAACAGAATTATTTCTGGCTCTTGAGTACAAGTCCATTTAGCCATCTACTTTTCTCCTTCTACATCCGTTTCTCTTTTAGAATGTTCATGCGTGATGGTTACCGAGTCGATTGAAAGCAAAGCGTAGACAGGCAGAGCGGCGATCTTAGTAGAATCGCAAATCGGGTTCACCTATGACCCGGCGTGATCCCAACGTATCAGTTTGGTGGTATTCCACAGTCCCTACAAGCAACGGCAGATCCTAGATTCCGAGTTCATCGTAGTGCAACTCGACGGCGATCGGGGGCATCAAGGATTCCATAGGTTCCTAATATCGTTCCAGCGAGACGTCCTTGGGGAATTTCATTTTTGCTCCTTTGAGGCGGCTGGGCGTTCTCTCCAGATAGGGCTCTGATCCACCCCTCCGCCAAAAATTCACGCCAACCAAAAGGCCGGTTGTCATGAATTTTGGTCGCTGCGCTCTCCGGGGTGGGAGCCCCATCTTCCGTTCACCAGTTTAATAATTGCCGCCTGAAATCTACGAAGGCGGCAATCATTAAACAAACAAGCCGCCTCAAAGGAGCAAAAATGAAAACTACAATGAAGTCAGCAATCGAAAAGATATTAGGAACCTATGGAATCCTTGAGGCCTTCCAATCCGCGTCCGAGTACGCCGTGAAAATCGAAAATGAGGGATTTATGCCCCTCTGCATAGAGAAACACGGGACCCAGATCACCGTAACTCACTACTTCGAGATGAACGGCGACCTGATAGCCGACCCAGACATGGAATTCACAACCGAGATTGATCCCACAGCCTGGCTACCCGTCGCTATCCAACATTCGACAGGGCACTACTACCGAGCCTTGATCAAAGATGAGGATGGAAGATGGAAAGCGAGTCGTAAGCAATTGAAAGATCAACAGTCCTTCGCAAGCATGTGGGCTCGCAATCTCCTTCAGCAAGGATTTGCAAGTGGCCACTTAGTTCGTGCTGAAGTTATTTGAAGTCCCTTGGGGGCCAGAGTCCTTCTGGCTCCCAATTTCTCCATTGAGTCTTTTCCCAAGATATTCGTCTTTGGAAATCGGCCCAATTTGAGTGATGTAAGCGCGATAGTCTCGTTCGAGGCGATCCGCATTGGAAAGTGAAGACTCCTGAAGCTTTTCAATATGCTCAGGCGAGATGAGACTGATGGCGAAGGCTAGGAAATCATCGATGTATAAGGGGCGTCCCAAAGCCTTGCGATTGATTCGAGCCAGCTCTGCAATAATCTTTCTTCGAGTCTCTTTCCGAACTCGCAAAGAGACGTTCTTGGTAGGCTTCTGAGGTTTAACTACTTTTACTTCAGTGTTAGCTTCTTCCATTTCTAATTCTCCATTTCATAAAGATCAAATGCTTAAACCCAGTCCTTCATGGGAGAGTGCTCGCTCATGAGAAACGGTTGTGCATTCGATACCTAAAGGGTTCAAGTGGTGTTTCATAATGCCGAAAAAGTCGATCTCAGGTTGAGTGAAGCTTCGATGCTTGGGTGTAACGAACTGGATTTTTTTGACGCCTGGATTTTCCTTGAGATACTGGTCTACCTGAGACTTGTTGGGTTCCATCAGGGCAAGGATTCCGTCACGGTGGGTTCGATCATTGAATGCATGCCCCCTCCCTGCGAGAAAAGCCTTGGGCTCCAAGTAGAGGAACATTTGATTCCGCTTGGGTGGTCTTTGAAAAAAGGGTCTATGAAACGTCCCATGTTTCTTTTCGTTCCAAGCATTTTGAGGACCTTCAGTAAACTCTAGGGTTCCTCCAGGATCGTTTTCAGCAAAGAGACGTATCGCTCTGGTCTTGGAAACTTCGGCACGTTGATGCTTCAAAAGATCATCTGCCATTTTAGCGTTTCCACCGTGACTCTTCAGAAATCGACTTAGATGTTCGGTGGCTTGCGTAAGCGGCATTTGGTCAGGCTTAGGAATATAAAAGGGGGTGTACTTGCGTTGAATGGCCCCATAGTGATGTTCAAAGAGACCTGGCTCCGTTGTTCCATTGATCTTGCCTACTGCTTGAAGGAGAGTCAGTCTGTGGTGAGCAGCCACAAAGTCAATGAGTGTGCCTCGTGTGCCATTGCGAGTGTTGATCGCCTCTTCTCCTTGAATCACAATGTAATGCTTGTCACGAAGTACCGTGTGGCCATTGGTGTCTAAAGTGAGCCCGATGTTATTTTCTTTGCAGTAGTCAGAAATGGGACGTTTAGCACGTCGGATCTCACTGGCCGGGATTATGGCATGCGCTAACTCATGTTCAGAAATAGGGAGGGAGCGAGGAGATCGGCGAGGATTTTTAGTATAGGAGCCATAGTCTTTTGAAACTTGAGATTGCTGCATTGAGCTTTGAGTGAAATGAGCATGAGCACCCAATAGC
>JACPOE010000004.1 GCA_016185105.1 Bdellovibrio sp. | reverse complement strand
TAGGTATGGACTGGCAGACCAAGGTGTAGCTTATGCAATGGATGACTTTAACAAGAACCTATTGAGTGCAGATGTCTTGAAGAAAACGGAAGACTTAAAATCTAAAATCATTCAGGGCAAAATCAAAGTAACCGATTTTTACAAAGTAAAACGATGAGCTTCGCTGTTGAATTCAAAGCCCTCACGAAAACCTTCAATGGAGTTGCTGCGAATGCCGGCATCTCATTGAAAGTGAAAAAGGGAAGTATCCACGCCATTGTTGGTGAAAATGGCGCAGGGAAATCCACGGCCATGAAAATGCTGTACGGCACCTATCAGCCGGATTCAGGTGAAATCTGGGTCGATGGGAAGCTTTGGGGAGGGCGCTCTAAGCCTTGGTCCTCTCCGTCCGACGCCATTCACTGTGGAATCGGAATGGTTCATCAGCATTTTATGCTAGCCGGCACGCATACCGTTTTAGATAATATTTTGTTGGGTGTTGAGCCGATTCGCAAGGAATGGAAGTACCTTCCGATTCCGAATTTTTTGAAGGGGATTGATCGGACGCGGGCTGCCAAGAGGCTGAAAGAAATCTCACAGCAATATGGGATGGCCGTGGATCTCAAACCTAGTGTCGAGACCCTCTCGGTCGGTTTGCAGCAAAGGATTGAGATTTTAAAGCTTCTCTATCGTGAAGCTTCAATTCTTATTTTGGATGAACCGACTGCTGTTTTGACGCCTCAAGAGACCTCTGAACTTTTCCTTCATCTGCGCAAGCTTCGCGATGAGGGTAAGACGATTCTGATCATTACTCATAAGCTCAAAGAGGTCACCAGCCTAGCAGACCGGGTCACGGTCTTTCGAGGGGGCCGCGTAGTTGGGGAAAGAGAAATTCAGGAAACTAATGAGGAAGACTTAGCGACTCTGATGGTGGGCAGGAAAGTGAATCTTCACCGAGAACCACCACCGCTGCCCGCGTTAAGAAAGCCAGTTTTAACTCTTAAGAATGTGAGTCTGGGCACCGTCAGGAAGCTGAGGAATCTAAACCTGCAAGTTCGGGGTGGAGAAATTGTTGGTATTTCCGGGGTTGAAGGGAATGGTCAAAGCGAACTTCTGGATCTCTTGATTCATCCCCAGCACTACAGCAAGATTTTGTCCGGCGAGATTGAAATCCTAGGGCGTCCTTCCAATGCTTTGACGACTCGGGAGATCAAGTCCTCTGGGGTCGGGGTCATTCCAGAAGATCGGCATAAAGAGGGTTTGCTCCTCGATCGCCCCGTTCGGGAAAGTTTTCTTTTAGGACTTCATCGAAATGCTCCTTTTTCAAGGCGGGGGATTGTCTCCGAAGAGGCGATCGATAAGAACGCGAAAAAGGCAATTCGAGAATATGATATTCGCCCGGCGCATGCGTACGCGCGTTGTGGGGCCTTGTCAGGCGGAAATCAGCAAAAATGGATTATTGCTAGAGAGTTTCATCAGACTCCGGAGCTCCTAATTGCTGCACAACCCACTCGCGGGGTGGACGTAGGTGCGATTGAGTTTATCCATCAGAAAATTATTGATGCTCGTATGGCTGGAAGTGGAGTTCTTTTAGTTTCCTCTGAGCTGGATGAAATTCTTGATCTATCTGACCGGATCCTAGTGTTTTATGAGGGTGAAATTGTGGGAGAGTTCAATAGGGGTGAGGCTAGCGAGAAAGTTCTTGGTCTTCGCATGGGAGGCGCCGCTGATTTATGAGGTTGCTTCGAAGAGTTCAAATAGGCCAAGTCCTTAAGCCGGTCTTCTCGGTAGCTCTAGGTTTGACGCTAGGACTTTTGGTTACGAAAATTGCCGGTGAAGATCCCTGGCATGTTTTTAAAATTCTCGTCAACAGTGCTTTTGGATCTCGCTACGATCTAGGGATGACTCTAGTCTACGCAACGCCTTTGATCTTTACAGGGTTGTCTGTTGCTTTTGCTTTTCATGCGGGTCTTTTTAATATCGGAGCGGAAGGCCAGTTGGCGATGGGAGCCTTCGCTGCCGCAGCGATTGGATATCGACTGCAAAACCTACCCCCCTATATTGCTCCTCTGGTCGCGACTCTTGGAGCCGCTTTGGCTGGAGGTATTTGGGGTGGAATTCCCGGATGGCTGCGGGCCAAAAGAGGTTCGCACGAGGTGATCAACACAATCATGTTGAACTTCGTCGCTGCGGGTTGTTGCGGCTGGGCCACGATCTATTTGATTCCTAATCTTGATTCCCAGAACCCGGAAACAGGAGCAGTAGGCGCTAACTTCATGATTCCCCACTTTGCCTTTTTTGGTGAAGCTCCTGTCAGTTTTGCTCTTCCCTTGGCTCTTTTGGTGGCATTTGGATTTTGGTTTTTTCTTTGGAGAACTGTTACTGGATTCGAAGTGCGGGCGGTCGGTCAAAACGAATCTGCTGCTCGAGCAGCGGGAATTGATGCTTCAAAAGTTCGAATCCTCTCACTATTTGTGGCTGGAGCTCTTGCGGGATTGGTAGGGGTGGGTGAGGTCTTGGGTACTGCAGGTAGGTTCAAACTCGGGTTTTCTCCTGGGTATGGATTTATTGGGATTGCGGTAGCTTTGTTGGGTAGGAATAGGCCGATAGGAATTGTGCTGGCAGCCCTGTTGTTTGGGGCCCTCCACAAGGGGACATCTGACCTTGATCTTGAAACTGAAAATGTCACTCGGGATATTTCATTGATTCTTCAAGCGGCTGTGATTCTCTGTGTTTCCAGTGAAGGAGTCTGGGATTTGTTCCTAAAGCGAGGGCGGAAGAAAGAGGCAAAAAATGGATGATTCAATTCTTCAGATGATCAATTCCACCCTCAGGGTGTCGACTCCTCTTCTTTTTGCAGCCATTGGTGGCATGATTAGCGAGCGTTCCGGTGTGATTAATATTGCCCTGGAAGGGATTATGCTTTGTGGGGCTTTTACTGCCGCGGCAGTTTCCTTAGCGACTCAGTCAGCTCCTGCAGGGGCTGCGGCCGCGGTTTTGTGTGGGCTTTTGGTAGCCGCCGCATACGCTTTTTTTGTAATCGAAATTCGAGCTGATCAGATCGTCGCTGGTATTGCGGTCAATATGTTTGCTGCCGGCGCGACTGCATTTCTATGTAAAATTCTCTATCAGTCCAGCACGTCCACTCCCAGTCTTGCACTAGAATATCGCTTCCAGTCGGCTCCAGTATGGATGGCGGGCGGAGTCGTGATTCTGGCTTGGGCATGGATGAAATACAGCCCTCTTGGGTTATGGGTTCGATTCGCCGGAGAGCATCCTGAAGCATTGGATTCTGCGGGAATTGGCGTAAAACGAGTTCGTTGGTTTGCTGTCCTTTTGAGTGGCGTTTTGTCAGGTATGGCAGGGGCTTCGTTGTCCATTTTTCTCGCGTCCTCTTTCACCCGAAATATGACTTCGGGGAGAGGGTTTATGGCCCTAGCAGCTATGATTTTCGGTAAGTGGAAACCGATTCCGGCTGCCCTGGCCTGCTTGTTTTTTGGTTTTTCAGACGCACTGCAAATTCGGCTTCAAGGGGTTGTGCTGTGGGGGTCTGAGCCTGTTCCGGTTCAATTTATTCAGATTTTGCCCTACTTAGTCACTATTCTGGTCCTTGCGGGAGTCGTTGGCCAGTCGCGAGCACCTAAGGCGCTTGGCTTGCCGTTTAGAAGCAGCTGACCTAATATTAGATTCATGCCATTGGGAAAAGTCGGGGGTTGGACTACGCATTTTCATCTGAAACTGAGTTTACTTTTTCTTTCTCTGGGAGCGAGTGCTTGTTCACCCTCTGTGGAAAAGGAATGGGATTCTTTTCTGAAAACTGCGAAAAATACGATTAGCATCAACTGGGCCATTCTTACGGGTACTGGTGTTCCTGCTCCTAGTTCTCCAAAAGGTGCTGTTTCTCCCTCACCCGAGGATGCCTCAGGATTAACTTCAAATGCAGCCCGGACGGCTCAAGCAAACTCCGAGCTTTTCCATGAAATGTTCAATGTAGTGTTTATGAGAGAACCCCGAGATCGATCTGAATTTGGAAATTGGGTCGACACCCTCAATCAGGGTGCGTCGCTCGAAGGAGTGCATAATGGGTTAATCCGCTCATCAGACTATCGGGAACTGGAAACAAAGAGCGTAGCAGCTACGGTTTATGCGCTAAATCGTTTTGCAGAAGAGCTGGCCGTTCTTGAGTTAGATCTGCCCGAACCTACTGAATTTGATCCTCTGTCTGGAGCCCCCAAAGTACCGGCAGATGTGATTCCTACCCCTCTTGCGTCTCCCTCGGGTGGTTTTGAAAGGGATTCTGTTTCACCGCCACCCCCTAAGGTTGAACGAGAGGTAGCCCTAAGAAACCTAAGTCAGAAATATATCAAAACTTTTGTAACGGGATCCGTCTATAAGCTAAAAAGGACCCTGGCTGAAGAGGCCCTGCGGGTGGTCGGTTTTAAAGGAGAGTTCAAAGAGCAGCTTGCACTTTGGTATTCTCGCTGGGTTGTTCATATGGCGAGCCTTAATGTTGATTTTGGGATTCCACTTAGAAACAACGCGAACGAGGCTTTTCATTATAAATGGGCACTTGAAACGACCCAGGATCGGATTGGATGGGAAGTCTTAAATCGGTTGCACCGGGTTATGAATGAGGCCAATCGTCCAAAGCAATGAGCTAACCAAAATAGTTCTGAGGAAAGTCGAGGCCGTTTTCGCGGAGACGGTCAATAAAAGTGGGAACTAATCCTGTAACTTTGAATCGGCCCTTTTCCGTATGACCCGAAGCATCGACTCGGGTTTCGTAGCTAAAGATATCCTGGAGTAAGATGGTTTCGCCTTCCATCCCAGTGAGTTCAGCAACTTCGATGACACGTCTTTTTCCATCACGAAATCTTTTGATTTGGACAACCAGATCCAACGCGCTAGCAATTTGTTTTCGGATCGCGGCGATAGGGAGATCCGTACCTGCAAGCATACACAGGGTTTCTAATCGCGAAAGAGCATCTCGACTGGAGTTTGCATGCAATGTGGTCATCGATCCCGAGTGACCGGTATTCATGGCTTGAAGCATGTCAAAGGCCTCAGATTTTCTACACTCTCCAACAATGATCCTATCGGGTCTCATTCGAAGTGCATTTGCAACGAGGTCACGGGCTCCTACGGCTGGCGAGGTGGGCGTCTGAGGTTTGGTTTGCATGCGAACGCTATTAGCATGGGAAACTACGAGTTCAGGTGTGTCTTCGATGGTGACGATTCTTTCTTTTTTCGGAATAAATGAACAAAGTACATTAAGCAGTGTAGTCTTTCCCCCGCCCGTGCCACCGGAGACAAGAATGTTCAGTCTGCCCACGACACACACGTTTAAAAAGTAAGCAATTCTGGGGGGGGGGGGGCGACAATATTCCCCCTCGAGCCATCGGGTAGACTGACGTCTACATAGGGCTGATCTGGGCTTAAAATTCTTCCCGTAATATCCAGGATGTTTCTAGTCAGGCGATTCAACTCATCAATGCTTTGGTAGGAGAAACCCGAAAAGCTAAGCTTCCCTTCCTTTTCGATCATGACATTGCGCAAATCATTTACCATGATTTCGGAAATCGAAGGGTCCTTCATCATCGCATCAAGGGGGCCCATTTCGGGCATGCGAACAGGAGGTTGCGGCCGAGCTGGAGGAATCGGGGGTTCCTCAGGTAGCGCTGAGGGCTGAGGTATTTCTGGAGGGGCTTCAGCACTTGCGGAAGGTTGGGGGGGACGACGCTTTTTTTGAAGATCTTCGGGAATAACAAGGTTAGGATCAGTCTTTTCGTCGTCGCTATTTTCGGCAGGGAACTTCCCTGTTCCCGGATCTTGCGCCATAGATAAAGTTTAACATGAAGAGCTTTTATGCCATTGAAAAAGATTACCTTTCAAACCCATCAAAAAGACGTCGCTAAGCGGCTGGATCAGGTTTTGGCTGAGCGATTGCCTGAAATTATTGGTGAACCTCTTTCAAAAGGGAAAATCAGGAAGGTAATTGTTGCCGGTGCGGTTTACTTAAATGGAAAGAGGGTAAGAATTGCCTCGAAAGAGCTTTTTAAGAATGCGCGAGTAGATGTTTATCTAGATTTAGATAAGCTCAATCAGTCGGGTGGGAATATTATTCCTTTTGAACTTACAAAAGATCGTATTCTGTTTGAAGACGAATACCTCATTGTCGTGGACAAGCCGGCTGGGATCCCAACTCAACCCACTTTGGATGAAGCGAGGGTCAATCTTTTTTCAGCGGTAAAAAAGTACCTAGCGTCAAGTTATCTGGGATTGCACCATCGCCTGGACCGAGATACGTCGGGGGTTGTGTTGATGAGTAAGTCTCCCAAAGCTAATCCTGGGTTAGCAGAGGGATTTTCCGAGAGAAGAGTCACAAAAATCTACCAGGCGCTTTCGTTTCGGCAACGGTCGTTAGATCCGGTTTCTGTAAAAGACGGTTGGACCGTGAGAAATTTCTTAGGGGTAAACAAGTCAAGTCCTTCCAAGCGAAAAACATACTGCTCGACTCGTTCGGGGGGGGACCCTGCTCATACCGATTTCAGAGTGATTGAGCAGTTTTCAAGAGCTTACTTAATAGAAGCGCAACCTCACACTGGGAGGACGCATCAAATTAGAGTTCATCTGTCAGAGCATGGGCTACCTATTTTGGGGGACAAGACTTATCACGGGCCGCATCAATTAGATTCAATTGAGATTCCCAGGACGATGCTTCACGCACTGAGCTTGACTTTTATTCACCCGATCCATCAGAATAGAATCGCTATTCAGAGTGAGCTACCGGGGGATTTCAAAAAATGTCTACAAGCTCTAAGGGGAGGCCCAGCCGGTTTCTAGAAGGTAGTTCTTTTGTTCGACACTATCTGTGGAAATATCGGGTCTGGGTTAGCTTGGGCCTGCTCTTTTTGGTCGTCGTCGACCTGTTGGATATTCTGCCAGCTTTTCTATTGAAACGATCTGTCGATGTTGTCGTAGAACATCAGCCTATCAACACTCTTTTCTACCTTGCGTTAGCCTATGTGGGAATTTCCGTCGTCCAGGGCTTCTGCCGTTACGGTTGGCGGATGTTTCTGATTCGTGCCAGCGTTTTTGCAGGCAGAGATCTTAGAAAAAAATACACTCGCCATCTCTATGGCCTTTCTGTCAGTTTTTTTGATCGCCAGCTTTTGGGTGATCTGATGTCTTTGGCTACAAATGACATTGAAGCGGTCCGAATGGCGATCGGAGCAGGGCTGCTTGTTTTCGCAGATGCCCTCTTTTTTCTGATCACAGTTCCTGTAGCAATGTTTTTTCTATCTCCTAAGTTGACGTTCCTGGTGTGTTTACCTCTGCCTTTGGTTCCGTGGATTGTTCTGAAAAATGAAAAGGAAGTCCATTCCCGGTTTCTTAAAGTTCAGGACAGCTTTGGAAAAATTTCTGCACTTGTGCACGAGAGTCTGAGTGGCGTGCGAGTTACAAAAGGCTTTGCTTTGGAGGATGTTCAAATTTCTAGGATCACCCGTCTAGGTGAGCAGTACTCTGCCTTGAATATGGACTTAGCAGCATTTCAAACGGCATTGGGTCCGAAGCTGGATCTGTGTATGTCCTTTGGTTTATTCATCCTTCTCTTTGTGGGGGGCTCAGAAATGATCCGATCTCCACAAGGCGCCATCACTTTGGGCACCTTTGTCGCTTTTCAGAGGTACATTCAAAAAATGATTTGGCCGATGACCGCACTTGGGATGGCTGCGAACTATTTTCAAAGAGCGGTTTCTTCCAGTAATCGTCTGAATGAAGTTTTAGAAACCCAAACCGACGTGCCCTCGGTTGCGCTTCAGGCCAGTCGCACCAGAAGCCCTCGATTCGGGAGAGTCGAGTTCAATTCCCTTTCCTTTCGATTTCCTGGAACCATCGAGCCTGTATTAAAGGAAATCCAACTTACGATTGAACCCGGTGAACGAGTGGCTTTTGTGGGGAGGGTGGGAGCCGGAAAGTCCACACTATTTTCGCTGGTGCCAAGGCTCTATCCGGTCGAGCGGGGCATGTTGAGAATTGATGGCATCGACGTGAACGATTGGAATTTAGAGGAGCTTCGGCACCGCGTTGGTTATGTCAGTCAGGATGTTTTCCTTTTTAGCGAGTCGGTTTTGGAAAACGTGGCCATGGGATTAGTAGAAGGGGCGTCCAGATCCGAAGCTGTTTTGGAAATTGAGGCGGCAGCTAGGATCGCCGCTGTTCATGATGAGATTACCCGGTTTTCTCAGGCTTATGTCACGCCATTGGGCGAGCGTGGGGTCAACCTTTCTGGAGGCCAAAAGCAACGCCTTACTCTTGCCCGTGCGATTGCTAAGAAGCCTGACATTTTACTCTTAGATGATGCTCTTTCCTCAGTTGACGTTGCTACGGAAGCCGAAATTTTGCGTGCACTGAGAACCCGACCCCAACGAAACACCGAGCTCATTGCAGCTCATCGAATTTCAACAATTCAGGATGCGGACCGGATTGTGGTGCTCCATGAAGGTCGTGTGATTCAAATTGGAAAGCATGAGGAACTCATTCAGGCGCCACAGAGTGTGTATCGTCAGTTTTATGAACAACAAAAGATGGCTGAAGAGCTAGAGGCTTACAAAAATGAACTCGAAGCTGGAGAAAGACTCTGATTCGGTGCCTTCAAGTGGCCAGATCGGGCTGGAAGATTCGAAAGGGAAATTGCACTCGGGAACTGTGCTTCAGCTCTTTGCACGGATTTTGAAATACCGCAGAATTACCGTCGAAGCGGGCTTGATGATTTTTCTAGGAACTTTTGCTGCACTTCTTGAGCCCAGACTTTTTGGATACGCAATTGACGAGGCGATTGTTTCTAAACGGCAGGATCTATTGGAATGGATCGGTGCTGCTTTTATTGGCGCGACTTGCCTTAGAATCTACGCTGCAAAACGACAAGCTTACCTCTTCGAGCTTCTCGGACAACGCGTGGCTCAGGATCTGAGGGTCGAGCTTTTTTCACATCTCCAAAGACTGCCTGTGGCTATTTTTGATCGAGTTCCGTCTGGGCGTCTTTTGACCCGAGTAACAAATGATATCGGTTCTCTGAATGAGATGTTTTCAGCTGGCTTTGTATCCATTGTGAGTAACGGACTGTTGGTACTCGGGATTCTCATTTGGATGTTGGTTTTAGATGTAAAGCTGGGTTTGATTGCTGCTTCTGTCTTTCCCATTTTGGCCTGGCTCTCCGTTTATTTTAGCAGGCAGTTACGCGAGGCCTATGGCGAGGTTCGGAGTCGTCTATCAGCGCTAAATGTTTTTTTAGCAGAGAACTTCTCTGGAATGAAAACCGTCCATCTCTTTAATCAGCAGATTCCCCAGCTTCGAAAATTTGATGAGCTTAATCAAAAATATTCAGATGCCCAAATTGGCTCGATTCGGGTCTTTGCCTATTTTCAGCCTATGATCACTTTGGGGGCAGGGGTTTCTATTGCGCTTTTGATTTGGTTTGGAGGGAAGGAAACGGTTTCAGGGCATTTAAAAGTTGGAGTATTAGTCGCGTATTTTTCTTATGTATTGTCTCTATTTCAGCCGCTGCGGGAAATTGCTGACAAATGGAATGTTTTTCTTTCTGGAATGACTTCGGCAGAGCGTGTTTTTACGGTTCTAAACCTCCCGACCGAATTGAAAAAAGAAGAGGTCCTGCACAAGACTCAACCAATTCCCGAAATTCAGGGCAATATTAAGTTCGAGAACGTCTGGTTTTCCTATCGTTCCGATCGAGAGGGTGACTGGGTAATTCGAGATCTGTCTTTTGAGATTCGGGCAGGGGAAAAAATCGGCATCGTGGGTCACACAGGCGCAGGCAAATCCACGCTTATTGGTTTGCTGCTTCGCTTCTACGAGCCGAAAAAAGGCAGAATTACTCTAGACGGTAGGGATCTTCGTGAGTACGACAAACGTTCTTTGCGGGCCTCGTTTGGTTTAGTTCAACAAGATGTCTTTCTTTTTTCCGGAACTTTTGAAGAAAATATCACTTTTTGGGATTCTTCGAAAAAACAGGAAGTGGAACACGTTTTAAAGGAACTTCGGCTTCCAATTCGCAACCTGGATCTGGAAATGAACGAAAGGGGCTCTAATCTCTCAATGGGAGAAAGGCAGGTCTTAGCTTTTGCTCGGGCGGCGGCGAGCAAGCCTAGAATCTGGATATTGGATGAAGCCACCTCCAGCATGGACTCGGAGCAGGAGAAAGTTTTGCAAAAATCTTTGACGCAAATCAGCGGGGGGCGAACCGGAATTTATGTGGCCCATCGTTTGGCTACTATTCGAGAGACCGATCGGATCTTAGTTCTTCACAAGGGACTCTTGGTAGAACAGGGAAATCATGGAGATTTGATAAAAAGGAACGGTCTCTATTCTCGTCTTTACCGGTACCAGGGGAGCCAGCCATCCCCGCTTTGCCCCTAGGGTGTTGCAAACTGCTGCAGCAGTTGTAGCGAGATACCTCATTGAAACGAAGAGCTTAAATCATAACCTATTGAAATTATTAGTATTGATAATTGGCATTCCTGTTGCTTTAGTGTGTAACTGAGTGCAAGACACTCAAACAAAGGAGACGTTTTATGAAAAAATTATTGAGCGTGTTGGTTATCGGTGCATTTTTGGGTTCTGTAGCTTTGGCAAATGAAACTGCGGCGCCTGCTGCAGCAGCTCCTGCAAAGGCAGCTCCTGCTTCCGTCGTCAAGAAAGCAAAGCACAAAACCAAGAAGCACAAGAGCGGAAAAAAAGGCAAGAAAGCTAAGAAGGAAGGCGAAGAGCAAAAGGGTGCCGAAGAGCAGCACGGCGGCGCCACCGAACAGAAACCTGAATAAGGTTAGCTCTCAGTCTACCCAGGTTTTTTAAGCCTGATGTAAAGGGGAACCGAGTTGGTTCCCCTTTTTTTTCGCGGCTTTGATAAAAAGTTTGAGATAGGGGCTCTGATGCTCAGACATTTTGTTCGACAATTAGACCTGCAGGCCAAAATCAGCTTAGTCTTGGTTGCTGTTATTTTGCCTACTTTTGCCATAGTGACCATCGCAGAATCCCAAATTACAGGCCCGATGTTAGAAGAAGAGATTCGGCAAATGGGGATTCACTCAGGAAAAAGTCTGGCGGCTGAAATTGATAGTTCGCGCCTGCTTTCACAAAGCAACCCCACTCCAGCAGTGGAGGCCGCCATTCAGGAAGTCTTGTATTCTCAGCCCGACATTGTCCGAATCGATGTTGTGGCGAAGGACCCTCTCACTGGCACGCCCCGATTAGTAGCTTCGACCGTAGAGGAAGACCCAGCGTCACCGGTGCCCGTTTTTCCGATTGTCGAGAGTGTGACCAGTGAGTTCAGACGGGATGAGGGCGAAGTTGGGGTTTGGGAAATCTCCGTCCCCATTGAACATCGTTCACGGGATGCACGAGCCCCCAAAAAGCTCACAGGTACGGTGCATGTGCTGGTTTCGACGAAGCTGGTAGCTCGAATCGTGGGGAGTCTTTGGAAAACGAAAGCTTTGGCAGCCTGTTTGAGTGTGGTTAGCTTAATTGTTCTTCTAAGTTATTTTTTAAGAAAGACCATTTCTAACGATCGTCTTTTGAAACGAGCTGAAACCCAAAACCTTCAGCTGAGTGAACAGCTCCACGAGGCTCATCGACAGCTCCTTCTAACCGAAAAGTTTGCAGTGATGGGGCAACTGACTGCTAGCTTTGCTCACGAGCTAGGCACTCCCTTGAATGCCATAGGTGGACATTTGCAGCTCTTGAAGGAAGATCTGCCTGCTGAGCTGAAAAATAACTCGGAGGAAAGGTTTGCGGTTATTGATGGCCAGCTCTCTAAAATTGCAAGTATTGTCAAAGGCTTCTTACAGAGTACGGCGAAGCCCGTTTCTCAAAAGCAATTGGTAGATATCAATCGCTTGATTGAAAAGACTCTACCTATTGTCATGCCTCGAATTGACTCCCTTCATGTGCATGTGCAAAAAAACTTTGACTCTAACCTCGGACCCCTCCGCTTGGTACCTATGGACATGGAACAAATCCTTTTAAATCTGATGACCAATTCTTTGGATAGTTTGAAGGCAAAGCTCAGCAAAGAGGAAAACCGAGGAGCTAGGGTTTCAGAACGAATTGAAATTAGTACTCGTCTTATTCAAGATCACGGGCAGTGGGCGGAAATCACCGTATGGGATTCCGGTCTAGGAATTACAAAAAACGATCTAAAAAACGTGTTTAGACCTTTTTTTACAACCAAGCGAGCGGGCGAAGGGACCGGCTTAGGATTGGCGATTTGCTCCCAAATTGTGCATAAATACCGGGGATCGCTGACCCTTGATTCCAAAGAAGGGTTTTGGACAAGGGCGGTCATTCGATTGCCTTACGAGGGTGCTACTTCATGAGTCATAAAATTTTGGTTGTCGACGATGATGAGGTCTCTAGAAAACTTTTGAAAGAGGTCTTAGAAAAGGAAGGTCACGAAGTCGTTTTGGCTGAAAGTGGCGAGCAGGCGGTCAACCTTCTTCGCAAAACCACTTTTCCAGTGGTTCTTTCTGATATTCGTATGGTGGAACTCGATGGCATGGCTGTTCTAAGAGAGGCCAAGAAAAGCTCAGCCCACGCCGTAGTAATTTTGATGACGGGGTTTGGAAGTCTGGAAGGAGCTATTGAGGCAATTCAAGAAGGAGCTTTTGACTATGTCAGTAAGCCTTTCAAAATGGCCGATCTCAAACAGGTCATTTTTAGAGCCCTAAAACACTGGGAGTCCAGTCGTAGCATGCGCGACAATTCCGGGCCGGCAAGTACGATGAAGCTTGAGGAAAAGAGCCTGACCGGGAAGTCTCCGAGGATGGTCGAAGTCTACAAGACTCTGGCCCGAGCTAGTCTCTCTTCTAGTACTGTCTTAGTGATTGGGGAGAGTGGGACGGGCAAGGAACTTGTGGCGAAAGCGATTCACGAAAATAGCCCACGAAGGAACAAGAAGTTTATTCCCATCAATTGTGGGGCGTTAACTGAAACGCTTTTGGAATCTGAACTCTTTGGACACCTGAAAGGATCTTTTACGGGGGCGGTATCGGAGAAAAAGGGGCTCTTTGAGGAGGCAAATGGGGGAACACTCTTTTTAGATGAAATCGGAGACATCTCGCCTGCCTTGCAAATTAAGCTATTAAGAGTACTTCAGGAAAATGAAATCCGTCCGGTGGGCGCATCTGAATCAAGGAGGGTGGACGTTCGAGTCATCGCTGCCACCCATCGAGATCTAGAAGCATTGGCCCGCGTAGGAAAATTCAGAGACGATCTTTTTTACCGTTTGAAGGTGATTGCAATCGAGCTTCCCGCTCTAAGAGAAAGGATGGAAGATCTACCTGATCTCGTCGAGCATTTTCTTTCCATTTTTTCTGCAAAAAATAAAAAGTCGATTTCACACATTTCTGATGAAGCAATGAGCCTTCTGAGAAATTATTCTTGGCCTGGAAATATTCGTGAGTTGGAGCACGCAATTGAAAGGGCAGTTGCGATGACTAATACCCATGTGCTCTTTCCGGAGGATTTTCATTTAGATACTCCTAAGGGGCAGGACGCCCCAACGGGGTCGATGACATCCCTGGAAGAGATGGAAAAAAATCACATTACTAAAGTTCTGATTGAAACCAATTACAACAAGTCAAAAGCATCTGAGGTTTTAGGAATCGATCGGGCAACCCTTTATCGAAAAGCCCAAAAATATGGCATCGATTTACACAGCAAATAAGCTGAGCACAGTTCCAGCAGCGCTCTAACGGCTATGAACGGCATGGTAAGCCGCACCAATAAGTCCAGCGTCGTTATTCAGTGCAGAAACGCAGAGTCTAGGGGCTTTTACTCGGGTTTTTGTAGCGGGGGAGCTATTTAAGAGCTGAGTTAGCTTCCGATGGGTTTGAGGTAAAAATAGGGGTGATGCCGCCGCAAACCCCCCTGTGAAGACAAAAATTTCAGGATTAAATATTCTATAGAAATTACATAATGCTACCGCCATCCAATCGGCGTATTCATCGAAGGCTTTCAATGCGATCGGGTTCTTCCTTTTCGCTAGAGTTGTAATTTCATCCGCGGTTTTTTCGGAGCCAAGCAAAGCAGACGTTCTTTTTGCAAAGAGCTTTCCAGACAGGTAGGCCTCAGCGCACCCTAAATTGCCACAGCCGCACAGAGCGGAGCGGTCGTTGTGCCCGATAATCATATGGCCTGCTTCGGTGTGTAGGTAGGATCCGACTCTGACTAGTTTCCCGTTACAGATGACCCCTGTGCCCAGGCCCGTTCCTAGTGTCAAAATCATGGCATTGTCGTAGCCCCGCGCAGCACCTACCCAGTGTTCTGCAAGTATGGCTGCTGCCGCGTCATTTTCTAGCAAGATCCTGCGATTCAGTTTCTTTTCCAAAAGGTCTGTGAAGTTCACCCGACCCCAGCGTCCTTTTTTGCTAACAAAATTAGTAGGATCTAGCAAAACACCTTTGATTGGATCTAGCGGTCCCGCAGAAGCAACTCCAACTGTATTAATATCTTCAAATCGTTTAAGAAATGTCTTTCCTATGCCAACAATTTGGCGAATTACCGCTTCTTTTCCTCGGGAAAATTCAGCAGGAACTCGGGTTTCACAAAGGACCTTTCCTTGGTTTGAAACCACCCCCGCAGCTAACTTCGTACCCCCCAGATCAAAAGACAGGACTTTCTGAGTCATAGGTGAACATGTAACATAGAAATACATGGCAAACAGAAAGAATGTTTGGGTTGAAGCGGGAAGTATCCTGATTTTTACCGGTGGATTGTTCACCCTAATTTCTCTGGTCACCTACCACGCAGCGGACCCGGGAATTTTTTCGACACTAAAGGGGGCAGCACAAAACTCCTGCGGTCGCATGGGTGCATCCGTGTCTGGCAAGATCCTCGATTTTTTTGGTCTGGGAGGATTTCTAGTTCCGGCGATTCTATTTTTCGTGGCACATCTTTTCCATCGCAAAGAAGACTGGGCAAAAATAACGGCTGTCTTCAGCGGATTGTGTGTCGCACTTTCTTCTCTAACTGTGTTTCTTTCTTTACAGTGGAAGTACTGGGCTTACGGAGACGGAATTATTTTGACCGGCGGTGTATTAGGCGCATGGGTAGCTGATCTTCTTTTTCAGGTTCTCAATTTTTGGGGCGCAGCTACCTGATTTGGTTCACCGGCCTAGGTATCGTTCGCGGTGGACGGGCTCTAGGAGGAATGAGTCGAAAGTTTACTGTTTGGATGATTCAGATGACTCAGAGAAGACCTGCAATCCCTGCAATGGCTGCGGCAGGAGCGCCCGGAGCATTATTGACTCAGCCTTCTCAGCAAATGGAGTCTCAGTCAGGTCCTCAGGGTTTTTGGGGGCTGACTCCCGAAACAGAATCTCCACAAACTTCAGACCCCCAACCGGCTGAAACTCCAACTGCAGAGGCCGCATATGATCATCCTCCTGTTGATCGTGTAGCGGATCTTGAAGACTCCGAACCTCAGACTGTTGCCAAAACCTCCGAATCAGCGGCGAGCGGTTCTATCGCGATTCTGCCAAGAGAGGCTGCTGTACCTGCGGGCTCATCTGATTTATCTTCCGTGAAACCCCCTGAAAAGCCTCATCGGATTTTTGCTAGGTCCCGAAAGGGGCAGTGGCAGCTTCCGACAGTGGAATTTCTAAAAAGTGTTCCGGCGGTTTCATCCTCGGTCGATCGTGACAAGCTGATTGCAAACTCAGGGATTCTAAAACAAAAGTTTGCCGATTTTGGCATTGATGGCGAGGTGACTGCGGTGAGGCCAGGTCCAGTCATTACACTCTACGAATTTAAGCCAGGACCAGGAGTAAAAGTGTCACGAATCGCAGCATTGGCTGACGATCTTTCTATGGCTCTGTCCGCACAGAGCGTAAGAATTTTAGCCCCTTTACCCGGTAAGGCAGTGGTTGGGATAGAGATTCCAAGTGAAGTCCGCGAGACTGTCTACCTCAGAGAGTTTTTGCAGCATCCTGATTTCTACGGAGCGAAACACTCAATACCAGTCGTGATGGGAAAAGAAATCGGCGGGCAGACCTACTTGTCAGATCTTGCCAGAATGCCGCACCTGCTATGCGCTGGGCAAACCGGTTCTGGTAAATCGGTATTTATGAATGGTTTAATATGTTCGCTGTTTTATAGATTTACACCGGACGAGCTTCGAATGATTTTAGTGGACCCGAAATTCATCGAGTTCAGAAGTTACCAGGACATTCCCCACCTTC
This sequence comes from Bdellovibrio sp., assembly GCA_016185105.1. Lineage (GTDB taxonomy): Bacteria > Bdellovibrionota > UBA1018 > UBA1018 > UBA1018 > JACPOE01. Next base: position 737 of record JACPOE010000004.1, on the reverse strand, counting down.
TTTTGCCGGTTGTGGATGATCCGAAGCAGGCGAGTACCGCATTAAAATGGGCTGTGCGTGAAATGGAGCGGCGGTATCGGATCTTGGCCAAAATTGGCGCCAGAAATCTAGCCAGCTTCAACCAAAAGGTTGAGGAAATGGGAGCTGATGTTGTTCGAGATCTTCTTTATGCCGAAGATCAGTCCGAGAGTGCTCCCTCTGGCAGCACTGGAGCAAACGATTGGATTGAGGCTTTTGAACCGGATGAAACGGGTGCGCCGCGGGTTTCAAAGCTTCCTTATATTGTGGTCGTTATTGATGAGCTTGCCGATTTGATGATGATCGCAAAAAAGGAAGTTGAAATTTCAATTGCTCGGATTGCGCAAAAGGCCCGAGCGGCAGGTATTCATTTGATTATTGCCACTCAGCGTCCCTCGACCGATGTCGTTACCGGCTTGATTAAAGCAAATCTTCCCTCACGAGTTTCGTTTCAATTGGCAAGCTATGTTGACTCTAAGACAATCTTAGATCGTGCCGGGGCCGAACGCCTCTTAGGTCAAGGAGACATGCTTTTTATTCCACCAGGGGTTTCTCAAACCATTCGGCTTCACGGTGCCTACTTGGATGACGATGAAATTCACAAAATTACTTCCTTTCTACGATCGCAAGGCAAGCCCGCCTATCGCGATGAAATTCTATTGGCCGATGACGAGGATGAAGACGCTGAAGAGGGCGAAACCGAGTCTGATGCACTTTTT
>JACPOE010000003.1 GCA_016185105.1 Bdellovibrio sp. | reverse complement strand
GAGTGGCACGTCAAAAGTTCTAGCTGCCAGGTTATCTTTAAAAAGAAGGACCCGGATTTGGTCACTGCTCTCAGCGCGGCGGTTCATAAGGGAAAACGTTAGCTTTTCGGAAATGAGGTGTCAACTTATCGAGGGAATAGACCGAAAGGGAGTTGATGAAGATTCTATTATTGAATCCTCGGATCGACGCAGCGCATGAGATGACCAAGAAGCTAACCTCGTTAGGGGTTGCACTTTTCCATCCTGCAGATGCGACCGAAGCCTTCCAGATTTTGCAACTCCACGGAACTAGTATTGATTTAGCTCTAATTCATCGGGAAGGAAGCAAGGAGGGTAGTGAAGAGGCTGGTCTAGGATTGATCACCAAAATCAAAGCAGCCCCGGACATGGCCGATCTGCCCATCATTCTTTCCTCCGAGAAATGGGGTGATCCGGAATTTACGACGCATCAGGCTACGCCTCAGGGGGTCAATGCGTACCTGAAATGGCCGTTCCCCACGAAGCAGGCCGTCGAGTTTATTGATGCTATTTTAGGCTCAACCCTGGGGGGCACGCAGGAGCAGGCAGGGGAAGTCAGTGCCCCTGTGGCCGAGATGCCAGCAGCAGCTCTTCAGGCAGTTCCCCCACCAGCTGCAACAGCGTCTGAGGCGCCTCCTCAGGCCGTTGAACAGTTCGAAGCGCCTGAGGGTGGTACAGTTCTGCAAGACCTGGGTGAAGTTCTAAACGCTAGCAGATCTTTTGGCGCCATCCGAGGTTTTGGAGAGCTCCATTGAACCCGTACCCGCCTCACCCCCTCCCGAGGAAGTTCCTGCCGCCGAACCGACAAGCCTTCCACTGAGTAGTGAGACTTCTTTGAAGCTCGAGCTGAGTATGGCTGATCTCATAGCTCCGAGTAAGTCAGAGTCTGATCTACCACCCGCTGCTGAGGCGGTTGGCGAAGTTCTTGAGCCTACCGAAGAAACGCCTACCGTAGAAGATCTAGTGAAGCGCCGGCCTCCGGCAGCGCCAGCACCAGCAGCCGTTCAGCCACCCGATGAAGAGGACATTCAGGCTGCTCAGGACATGCCTTACATCTTTGGCAAGAAATCAGACACGCCCAAGCAGTCTTCGTTCTTGGCAGAAGCGATGGGGGATGCAGTTATTCCAGGAGGAGTTGCGCAGGCACCTGACCTGGACACGATCAAGAAATATCTTTTGCTTCGTGAGCAGGATGTGGCTGTTCTTTCTTCGCAGCTGAAAGCCATTCAAAACCAGGTGCAGCTCCTAGAGCAGATGTTACGGGAAGAACGTGCTAAGAACGCTGAGCTGAATCACGTAGCTAACGAGCAAAAAGAGAAAATCGAAGCATTTGAGAAAGAAAAAGCCAGAATTGTTGGAAAATTTGAGAGTGAAATGCAAGATCTGAACTTTCAGTTAAAAGCGAAGGTAGATCGAGCCAAAATTTTCGAATCTCAGATCGAAGAGTCTTCCGAAGAAATGGAACATCTTAAAGAGCGAGTTCGCAGCGATATTCGCAAGATTCGTGTTCGTGAGCGGGAGTTAGAAAATCGATTAGAGATTATGAAAAAAGACTCAGAAGCGCTTATAGGTGCTCGCGAGTCAAAAATCATCGAATTGAAACGAAAGCTGGACCTACTTGAATTCAACATGGATCTTCTGCAAGACCAGTACAATCGCGAAAAAGATAAGTCGCGGGACTTGAAAGAACGTCTCAATAAGGCTGCCCAAATTGTGCGCGTGGCAGAAGGTCTTCTCGATACCCCTACCAAAGGGGGCAAGGCTGAGGGCGATTCAGGCCCAGGCGAGTCTGTTGCAGCCTAAAAGGCTTCTAAAAGAAATCCCAACAATTTAAAGGACTTGAAAAACGCACATGAAATTAAATGTCTAAGTCCTTGAAAAAGTGGAGAGAGTTTTAGTATAAATCTTTAAACCGCTCTTCGATGGAATTTTAATCATGGCAAAACAGAGAAAATATATTTTTGTTACCGGAGGCGTGCTTTCGAGCATCGGCAAAGGCATTGCTGCTGCCTCAATTGGCATGCTGATGGAACAGCGCGGAATCCGAGTCACAATGATCAAGATGGATCCGTACCTGAACGTAGACCCAGGGACGATGAGCCCTTTCCAGCACGGAGAAGTTTTTGTGTTGGATGATGGGGCTGAAACGGATCTCGATCTTGGTCACTATTCCCGCTTTGTCCAAAGCTGTCATTTCACTCGAAAGAACAGTTTTACTACCGGAAGAATTTACGACACCGTAATTCGTCGGGAACGAGCCGGGGGATATTTAGGGAAAACCGTACAGGTAATTCCTCATATTACGGATGAAATTAAACGTCATATTCGCGATGGCGCTGCGGATTCTGATTTAGCAATTGTCGAAGTGGGTGGAACGGTTGGAGATATTGAGAGTCTCCCCTTCTTAGAGGCAATTCGTCAAATGAAGGCCGAAGAGGGCGCGGCCAATGTTCTTTTTGTTCATCTCACTTTGGTTCCTTATATTGGAGCTGCAGGTGAGCTCAAAACCAAGCCCACTCAACATAGCGTTAAAGAGCTACGTGAAATCGGGATTCAGCCTGATATTTTATTATGCCGTTCCGATCGAAAGCTTCCTAAGGATGTAAAAGACAAGATTGGTCTTTTTTGTAATCTTCCAGGCGAGCAAGTTTGTAGCGCAGTCGATGTTGGAAATATCTATGAAGTGCCTCTCTTTTTCCATGAAGAAGGGCTAGACGAAAAAATTGCAGAAAAACTTGGAATCTGGTCAGGTCGGCCCGATTTGTCACTTTGGGAAAATATGGTGGAAAAGATTCGCCATCCCAAAGGTGAAGTTCGAATCGGCATTGTCGGGAAATACACTGACTGGAGAGATAGTTATAAATCGTTGTCAGAGGCTTTGATTCACGGTGGCGTAGCTAACGATGTCAAAGTGAATATGATTTATGTAGACTCCGAAGATCTGGAAAAGGGAAAAAGTTCTCTGTTGGACTCTTTGGACGGGATCTTAGTTCCTGGGGGGTTCGGTGAGCGAGGGGTTGAAGGTAAGAGTAGGGCGATCGAATTTGCCAGAACTCATAACGTTCCTTATTTTGGAATCTGTTTGGGAATGCAGCTGGCTGTGATCGAATATTCAAGAAATGTTTGTGGTCTTAAGCACGCCAATTCTGCAGAGTTTAAACCTGAAGGTTCTGAGAATGTGATCGATATTATGGAAGCGCAAAAAGGTCTGACCGATAAGGGTGGGACTATGCGTCTAGGCGCCTACCTTTGCAACATCACTGCAAAATACGATGGTGAAGCAACTCGGGCGTACAGCGCTTATGGACGTGAAGTCGTTTCTGAACGACATCGTCATCGTTTTGAAGTGGCAAACTCCTTCCGCTCTCGTCTTGAAGAGATGGGCATGCTGGTTTCTGGCGTTCATCATGACACTGCTTCGGGCACGGACTTGGTTGAGATGGTCGAACTGCCAGGACATCCTTGGTTCCTAGGGTGTCAGTTTCATCCGGAGTTTTTAAGTAAGCCTCTTCAGCCTCATCCATTATTCGCAGCTTTCATTCGTGCTTCAAAGCACGTCAAGAAGGACTTTTCATGAAGAAACTTCGGGGGGGCAGTCTGGGCGAAATGACCGTTATCATGGGTCCTTGTGTAATTGAAGACCCAGGAATGGTTTATGAAACTGCCGCAGAAATCAAACGTCAACTCAGCGGTCTACCGATTCGACTCTATTTTAAAGCCTCTTTTGATAAAGCAAATCGAAGCTCAATTGAGGGGTTTAGGGGTCCCGGGCTGAAACAGGGCTTGAAGATTTTAGATACCGTCCGTAGCAAGACAGGCCTTCCCATTCTGACTGATTTTCATACTCCTGACCAGGCGGATGCTGTTGCAGAGTGTGTTGATTTTTTACAAGTCCCCGCTTTTCTCTGTCGGCAAACGGATATGATAGAAGCCGCCGCAAAGGCGTCGATTCGTTTTGGTCGTCGTCTTAACATTAAGAAGGGCCAGTTTTTGGCTCCTTGGGACGCTAAAAACATTGTTGAGAAAATTCGCAGCGTAGAAAGCAAATTACTTTCTAAGGCTCAGCTTTCGAAGCTAGATCCAGAATGGTTCTGTATTACCGAACGAGGCACGTCTTTCGGGTATAATACACTAGTTGTAGATATGATTGCTTTTCAAACGATCCAACGCTCAGGGGTGAGTGTGATCTACGATGCCACTCATTCCATTCAAACACCGGGCGGTGGAGTGGGTGGAAAGTCCACAGGGGGAAAACGGGAGAACCTTGAGGTTTTGGCGCGGGCTGCGATGGCAGCAGGAGCCAACGGGGTTTTTGTCGAGTGTCACCCCGAGCCTGCCAAAGCCAAGAGCGATGGTCCCAATGCGTTTTACCTGGATAAAGTAGGTCCATTCGTAAGACAGCTTCTGGAAATTCGGAGCCTTGTTTCGGGTCTTCCTCTTCTTCTTCCTGAAAGTCATTTAGGGGCTGAAATCGGACGTAGTCAAAATTCAAAATCCAGTAGTAGAGTTAAGACCAGATCTGATCAAAAGAAGGAGCACCTGAGTCTATGATCCCAACCGCTATAGCAGCACCGGGTAAGTTACTGGAAACTCATGATTTGCAGGAAAGACTAAAAAAAATTAAGGTTCTGATTTTGGATGTCGACGGTGTGATGACCGACGGGCGGGTCTTTTGGCTTAAAGATCATGGCTGGACACGGCACTTTCATACGAAAGATGGGTATGGCCTGAAGGTCTTGATGAAGGCTGGTATTGAGGTCGCTATTATCAGTGGAGGCGATTCCGAGGATGTCCGTGCCCGGATGTCCTTCTTAAAAATTAAGAATGTATTTTTGGGTGATGAAGATAAAGTCATTGCCCTTAATAAGATTATTCAATCCACAGGATTGTCCCCTGAAAATATGGCTTTTATGGGCGATGAGATTTTTGATATTCCAATTATTGAAAAGGTAGGGTTCAGCGCGACTGTTCCTCATGCAGTCGATGCCGTAAAAGCTAGAGTGAATTACGTGACTGAGAGCCACGGCGGTTGGGGTGCTGTCCGAGAGGTTGCAGATGCGATCCGGAAAGCTCAGGGCTTGGGACCTTATCTCACATGATGGCTGAATCGCAGGCCATTCAGTTTTGGAATCGCAAAAAGGGCCGCATTGATGCGGAAGCCGTCTATGGTGATTTTTTTCTCAGGGCACTGTACGAAACTTTGCCCGGACAGTTTCTTGCAGACCATCTTTTATCGAAGCCTCTTTTCAGTAAAGTTTATGGAAGAATGCAGGGGTCTGCATTGAGCCGGCTCAAGATTTCTTCTTTTATTGAAAAATTCGATATCCCCATGGAGGAATTTGAAGAGGGTCCTTTTTCAAGCTTTAACCAGTTTTTTATTCGACAATTTAAGCCCGGAGTCAGAAATTTTGTGATGGACTCAGCCACCTTTCCGGCACCTGCTGAAGCCCGGTATTTTGCTTACAAGGCTGTTTCAGCAAAGCAGGGCCTTCCTGTTAAGGGTCGATTTCTGAGCATTGAAGGGCTCTTGGACAACGAAATGCTCGCCCAGGAGTTTGATCAGGGACCAGTGCTGTTAGCCAGACTCTGTCCAGTAGATTACCATCGGTTCCATTTTCCGGACGATGGAACAGTGATTCGACAGTACTCAGTGGGTGGGGCTTTGCATTCTGTAAACCCAGTAGCCTTGAAGTACCATTCCGACATTCTAGTGACCAACGAACGGCAGGTTTCGATTTTAGAGACTAGCAGCTTCGGTAAAATTGCCTATGTTGAAGTGGGGGCCCTGTGCGTTGGAAAAATAATCCAAACTCATTCACCCGACGAGGGCTTTAAAAGAGGGGCTGAAAAAGGGTATTTCCTTTTTGGCGGGTCCACTGTTGTGGTTTTGGGGCAACCAGGGAAGTGGGCTCCCGAGGAAGACTTGATTCAACAGACGATCGCGGGTCGGGAGACATTAGTCGAGCTGGGCACTGCCGTGGGGCATCGCATATAAACTAAATCAGTATACAGATTTTTCAAAAACCTTTCCTAAGGACTTTTTTATTATTTCAAATACGATATAATAGGTCGTATATGGGTAAGTGCCATTGTAAGAGCGGGTTTTCAGCTCTTTTGGGCTTCCCCGAGGAGAATCCGTTTGAAATCGGACTCTAATTATCGTATTTGAGGAAACCGATGTTTAAGTTAAATCGTGTGACTGAGTATGGATTGATCGCCCTACGTCACATTAGTAGAAAAAAAGACAAGGACCCAACCGGTATGACCAGTGCCCGCGAGATTGCGGACACGTATGGGTTGCCTTTTGAAATTACGGCGAAGACTCTGCAACGTTTAAAAGAGACTGGGCTGATTGAATCGGCTCATGGTGCAAAGGGGGGATATACCCTACACCGGTCTTTGGATGAAATTCCTTACTTCACGGAAGTCTTTGGAAATGCTGCCAGCCGCAATCATGAGTTTGGTTGGACAGCTGAGGCTGCAGTGGAAAAAGCCCGGCAACAAGTCGCCCATCTGATTGGAGCTACTGAACGCGAAATTATTTTTACGAGTGGAGCTACTGAGAGCAATAACTTAGCAATCACTGGCGTAGCAGAGATGTATAAACAGAAGGGGAATCATATTATTACCTCTTCGATTGAACATAAAGCGGTTCTCGATACCTGCCATGCCTTAGAGCAAAAAGGATTTGAAGTTACCTTTGTTCCAGTGGATCAGTACGGCCAGGTCAGTGCGGCAGCGGTAAAAGCGGCAATCACTCCGAAGACCATTTTGGTCTCGATCATGTCGGCTAATAATGAAATTGGAACAATCAATCCGATCGCTGAAATTGGAAAAGTTTGTAAGGAAAAAGGCGTTCTTTTCCACACAGACGCAGTGCAAGCAGCGGGAAAAACTCCATTGAACGTGGATGCCATGGGGATTGATCTTTTATCTTTGACTGCACACAAAATTTATGGACCCAAAGGTGTTGGTGCTCTGTACGTTCGTCGAAAAAATCCGAGAGTTCGTGTTGCTGCCATTCAACATGGTGGTGGTCACGAGAGAGGGATGCGTTCAGGTACTCTCAATGTTCCAGGAATCGTCGGATTCGGAAAGGCTGCTGAGTTAGCTGAACAGCTCATGGCCACAGAAATGCCCCGGATTCAAAAGATGCGCGATCGGTTTTGGGGCGCTCTGCAGGCAGAGTTGGACGAAATTTATTTGAACGGACATCCCACAGAGCGTTTGGCGAATAATTTGAATGTCAGCTTTGCATTTGTCGAAGGTGAGTCCTTGATGATGGGAATGAAGGAATTGGCTGTTTCGAGCGGATCTGCTTGTACTTCAGCTAGTCTGGAACCTTCCTATGTTTTGAAAAATATCGGCGTGGGCGAAGACTTAGCCCATACCAGTATTCGATTTAGCTTGGGCCGCTTCACTACGGACGAAGAAGTCGATTATGCAATTCGTAAAGTGATTGAAACAGTTAAAAAACTCCGAGATTTGTCTCCACTTTATGAAATGGCAAAAGAGGGAATTGATCTTAAGTCAGTGAACTGGACAGCCCACTAAAGAGTTTGGACAAGAAAAGGTAAGGAGAAATTTATGGCATACACAAATAAGGTGATTGATCATTACGAGAATCCTAGAAACGTTGGCTCGTTAGACAAGAGCGCCAAAAATGTAGGGACTGGACTCGTCGGGGCTCCTGAGTGTGGAGACGTGATGAAGTTGCAAATTCAGGTCGATGAAAAAACCGGAGTCATTCAAGAAGCCAAATTTAAGACTTTTGGTTGCGGTAGTGCGATCGCGTCGTCTTCCTTGGCCACAGAATGGATTAAGGGAAAGACTCTTGAGGAAGCTTTGAATATTAAAAATACAGATATTGTGCAGGAGCTGTCCCTGCCTCCCATTAAAATTCATTGTTCAGTTTTAGCGGAAGACGCCATTAAGGCGGCAATTTCTGATTATCAGAAGAAAACGAAAGAGGTAAAAACAGCATGATTCAAGTTACCGAAAAAGCTGTTTCTGAAATTAAAAGAATTCAGGAGAAGGATCCGACTGCGGTGGGCTCCGTCCTGCGGGTGATGGTTGTAGGTGGCGGTTGTTCCGGAATGAGTTATAAGCTTGGCTTTGATAATCAGCCCGTTCCAGCTCAGGATAAAGTTTTTGAAAAAGACGGTGTGAAAGTCGTTTGCGATCCAAAATCTTATCTCTATCTATCCGGTACTG
>JACPOE010000025.1 GCA_016185105.1 Bdellovibrio sp. | reverse complement strand
GGAGCGATGGCTGTTGGACTTTGGCTCTACGATCTTTTGGCCATGTTTCGAGCGCCAGGATTTCATCAGGGCATGTCCAAGAAAAAAATGCTTCAAGAGATCCCCTTCTTAAAGGGTGAGGGACTGTCTGGAGGTTTTCGCTATTTCGACGCTTCCATGCAGGACGATGTTTTAGTTCTTGAGACTTTGCGTGCGGCTTCGACAGCAGGTGCTGCGGTTGCCAATTATGTAGAGGCTCTCTCTCCGATGTGGGATGGAAGCAGGATTTCCGGATTTCGAGTCAAAGATCACGAGGATTTGAGCGGAAAATCTGAGTTCGAGATCAAAGCCCATCGAAGTGTGATTTGTGTCGGCCCCTGGCTTGATCAGCTCGGGATACGAATGTCCGCGCAGTGGGGAAAATGGATTACGCCGAGTAAGGGTGTCCACCTAGTTTTCGATTTGAAGCGAATCCCCATAAAAGGGGCTCTAGTGATGACTCATCCCGAGGATGGGCGAATTGCTTTTGTGATTCCCCGAGAAGACCTGGGAGAAGGCGTTGCTATTGTTGGAACTACGGATGGTCCCACCGGTCTGGACCCAGACCAGGCTGAGGTGACTTCCAAAGAAGTCGATTACCTAATGGGGCTTTTGAACCGGTATTTTCCAGATTTGAAATTGACCGTCGAAGACATTGTCAGTGCTTATGTTGGCGTGCGACCGCTGATGAATGCCTCGCGTGAAGGCAGCCAAAAAAATAAGAAGGGGGCCGCGGAGTCCTCCTCCGTTTTGCAGAAGGTCAGCCGAGAACACCATATTGATGAGGGTCCGGGGGGCACAGTATTGGTTGCAGGCGGCAAATACACGACTCACCGGAAAATGGCTGGGGAAATTGTCGATCGAGTTTTAGAAATCTGGCAACGGGACTCTGAAAAGGACCCGGCAATCCTCTTTCCAAAAAATCTAGGTGCACCTCAAGTCGATTCTCCTTTGAATCCCGAAATCAGTGTCAAGGAGCTTGCCCAGGTTTCCGAGCAGTCTCAAAGAGACGGGCTCACGATTCCTAAGTCAATCCTAATGCGGTTCGGGAAAATAGCTCTGGAGTGGGCTCAGGCGCGGCAGAACTCAAAGGATCAGCTCTCAGACAGCTTGTTTTTGAAGGAGAGGCTTGATTACTCAATCCAATATGAAATGGCCCTTCATTTGGAAGACTTCTATTTTAGGCGTTGTTCCCTATTTATGACCCGCAAGGACCATGGGCTGAGCTTTGCAAAAGACCTTGCCGAGGTTCTGCTGAAAGACACGGGTCAGGACCTAGCTCGAGTCGATAGCGAAGTTCAGCGATTGAATGCAGAAGTCCAGCATCGGGATTCCTGGAGAAAATCGGCCGCACTCCGTAAGTAAGCATGAGGCGGTTTCGGTATTTGAGAATTGACCAAGCCCTATTTTTTAAGGGCATCAGAGACGCCATCAAGAGAGTCTTTGAGCGCCTCTTCCTGGGGCGTTAAAATATCAGAACTTTGGAGACAGTCACCCGCTTCTTTCACCGCTTGCGAATGCTGCTTGTAGTTTGCGGATGCTTCTTCCAGTTCTGCCTCTGCCTCTTTTAAACTAGCCAGGAGACGTGCTTCTTGCTGGATTCCATACTCAACACTCTGGGTGTATTCTCGAATTTTGTCGGGAGCCATTTTTACGTACTTTGGTTCTTTATTTTCTGCAAGGTATGCGTCCCATATTTGAAGGTAGGTACGGTCATTATTCAGGTTTCTTTTAACTCGCTCGAGGTCGTCCTTAAGTCTTTTTACCTTTGAGGTCTTATCTTCCAGGTGAATTTTCAGGCCTGCATTCTCTCGCTCCAGATTTCGAAGATGCTTCAGCTTTTGCAGTCTCTGGCGGCGGGCGATGCCATCTTCTGGCTTCATTTGCGACGGAAGTTTTGAATCATACTCCAAAATTATTTTGTCTATCTCCCCCTGAAACTTAGCCAATTTTGAATCTCGCTCTGCGCGAACAGTGTCGAGGCGGTTTTTAGGGGCGTATTGAGCCTCTAATTTTCTGAGTTCGTTGTCGTAGTGGCCTTGAATTTGGAGTTTTTGAGTCTCCAGTTTCTTTACGAGACTTTCTTTCTCATTCAAGACGGCGCCGTCCGTGTTTTTATAACGGGTGACAAGCTTCCCATCCTTGTCGGTAGAAAGGACTACTTTTCCAGTTTTTCCCGGCTGAAAATCCAGGTCTTCAGCGCGATAGAGGTCTGTCTGAATTTTTTCTTTTTCTTGTTCCGCTTTCTGAATTTCGGTGACGAGATGGTCTGTGGGGGCGCTCTTGTTTCGAGCGCGGGTTAGTTCGTTATTGAGGCGCTCTATTGTCTGATCCGCTCTTTTTTCGTCCTTTCTCAGTCGGATAGCGTCATCGCTGTCTCCGCTAGCCTTAAGCGCAAGAATCCTCCCGGCGGAATTGTTAGTTACAACAATTCCGGTGAATCCCGCAATTCTGGCTGGGACTCCTTCGATCTCAAGATCTCTGAGAAGTTCATGGGCGAGGTGTTTTGACTCTGGGGTCGGAACGTCTGTCTCAAGAACTTTAGGCGTATCTAAGGCGCTGGAACAGACTGCGAGAGTTACTTTTACGCTCTTTGGATGGGCCTCTAGAGCATCAGGTGGAAACTGGCTGGCTTCAGAGATAAAGTGGGCAACGTCCCGGCTTGGGTATTTTTTTGCATAGGCTGCTTCTGGCACACTATAAATAGCGGTATCGCCCGCATGTCCATGCCCAACGATCACCACCTTGGATGAGGTTGTGAGATGGAGATCCGCCAGTTCCTTGAAAGCCGAAGAGCCTTTTTTGAGGTCTTCGGGCCTATAGATCGTAATTATTTTGGATTTGTACTCAGTACCTTTCTTCTTGGCTTCTGCTTCCTTTCTTTTTTGGTAACCCTTAAAATAACGATCGTTTCCATCGCCATTGAAGTTGAGTAATACTTCGATGTCGTGATCTCCTGCCCAACTCAGTGAAGGCGAGACCCAGAGCGTCATTAGGATGCACCAGCCGAAAAATGACAGAGTGGCAGGGTATCTGCGCCTTCGAGCCATGCTTGTTCCTCCATTCCAATTACTATTATATTACATGAGTTGAAATATTTTGGAATGAGAGTCCGAGCATCAAATACAGCGCTAAAACAGCTGAACCTTGACGCCTTCTTTCTGCATAAAGGTCCGAACCGCTTTGGAGTCCAAGGGCTCAAGTCGCCAGATCAATTTGTATAATAAGTCCAAAGTCTTCTGGCCCTCAGCGGTGTGAACCTGTTGGGTAACTTTTCTGACATCGGTTGTAATGGCGATCAGGTTTCCAACAAGCTGGGATAAGTCTGTCTTAAAAATTGCGCTCTTATCGACCCAATTGAGTGTCTTGTTTAAATTGTTGCTGAGCTTAAATAAGAGTTCAATGGAGCGTGTAATGTCGCCTTTGTTTTCATCTACTAAGTCTTTAATCTTACCGGCGAGGTCAAAACTCTGAGACAGAAGCTGATCAATTCTAGGTGGGTCAACTCCGGCGACCACATCTCCTGAAAGAAGCTGAGGCTTATTCATATGGCCCGGTGTAATTTCAATATAACGTTCGCCAATGATTCCAGCCAGATTTACATAGAAGCGGCTATCTTGTCTAACGCCCTTGGCGGCATCTCGTCTGACAGAGATTTTAAGTTTGAGAGGAGTGATCACTTTACCATCCTCCATCAGGTCGCTCCCAGGTTCCTTGAGAGCGATGACCTCTTTATCGACCGGGGTGAAAAATTCGATTTTTTCAACTTGCCCAACCTTAATCCCAGAAACTCGCACGGGGGACCCCACTTCGACTCCACCGGCAAAATTATAGGTCACGTAATAGGTTAAGTTTTGACCAAACGGATTTTTTACTCCAATGGTCCAAGCAAACAAAAAAGCTATAAACGTAGCCGCAAGGATCATGCCTCCAACTTTGGCTTCATTTGAAAGTTTCATTGATTCATTCCCTCTCCATAAAACAGAACTCTTCCTAAAGGACCCATGTAAAAATGTAGGTCAATAGGAAGTCCAAAAGAATCACTACAACGGTCGATGCAACGACTGAATGCGTGGTTGCATTTCCAACTCCCTCGGCACCCCCCTTACATCTAAATCCATAAGCACATGAAATGACGGGTATGACTCCACCGTACAACGTGCCTTTCACCAAGGCACAGATTAAGTCTTTTGGCCCTATAAAGTGCCTCAGGGCATTTAGATATTCCAGAACTGAAAAATTAAACCGCAATACCGCTACTGACAGGGCGCAGCCCAGAGTAACAGCTGTGGCAATGAGGGTGAGGCAGGCTCCTGAAATCATAGCAGCCAAAAACTTCGGAAAAGCCAGGTAGCGGATGGGATCGATTTTCAGGAGTCTGAGGGCATCGATCTGCTCTGTAATTTTCATGCTTCCGACTTCAGCAGTGGTTGCCGCTCCCACTTTGGAAACTAAAAGTAGGGCTGGGATCGCTATTCCGAGCTCTCTCAGGATAAATTGAGCCGTAAATCCAGGAATCATGCTGACCGTATGGAGTGCCTTATCCATGTGCCAGGCAATTTCCTGGGTAATGACAAGTCCTGCGAAGGCAGTTGAGACACAAATAATCGGGATGCTCCCTACGCCAATTTGAGCAATGGCTTTCCAGATTTCACGCCATCGCCAAGTATTAATTTGGGGCAAGAGTTGAAGCAGGCGAAAAAAAAGAACAAAGCCTTCATAGGTGGTGCAAACCTGTTCGTAAACTGGAGCCCCAATTCTTTTTAAGAGCTTCTCATGAACGGGAATTGGGCATTCGATCCATTCGCTCATAATGCTTTCCCCAAACCCAAGCCAGCCTGGGCTCCCAAAATCTGAATCCAGTGCTCAGCAAACTCTAAAAATCCACTTGTAAAGTAGTTTGCAATTACGATGTAAAAATTGGTGTAAATGGCGGCCATGGTGACCGCACGCCCTACGCCCCGTGCACCGCCCGTCGCAGTATATCCTTGGTGACAAGCAACTCCCGCAACGATAATTCCGTAAACCATCGACTTGATCATTCCGGAAACTACGGTCGAGATCGAAGTAAACTGGGGAATGCTAGCCGTAAACTCCCACGGGTTTACTCCGCAGGCAGTGGCGGCAACGGCCATGGACCCGGCAATGCTGATTAAAAGGCCCAGCATCAGTAGAATTGCGCTCGAAACTACTATTCCTGCCATTCTTGGAACTACTAGATATTGAATGGGGTCGGTCCCGAGGCATTCGATTGCATCAATCTGCTCAGTGACCCGCATCGTTCCAAGTTCGGCCGCCGTATAGGCACCTATTTTTCCGGCCAGTAAAAAAGAAATAATCAGAGGTCCGACTTCACGAACAACTGCCGAGGTATTCAGCCCACCCAAAAACACCTGAGCATCATATGCAGACAAGATGAGATTAAATTGAAGAACAAGAATCGCACCCACAAACACTCCAGCGAAGGCTACGGTCGGAAGCGATCGAATTGAGATGCTTGCAATTTGGTTCAGAATAGGAATGAGATTGCCCCGCGTCCTTAAAAGAGTCAGAAAGACTTTTTTAAAGAATAGGCTGATGGATCCAAAATCGTGCAAAAGATTGAGCAATGAGGTGGTGATCACGAAGCCCCCCTGTTTATCAATTGGGAGGCACCCAGTTGCGCTTCAAGCGAAACTGTTTCTGAGAGGAAATCACGGATAAGTGGCTCTTTTGATCTCCGAATTTCCGCAACTGAGTCGTGAGCAAGAATTCCGCCTCGGTCTAAAACTAGGACTCGGTCGGCAATTTTGAGTGCGCACGCCATATCGTGAGAAACAACCACACTGGTCACCTTGAGAGTGTGGGACAAGTCTTTAATTAGACTGTTGACTGCCTCGGTCGTAATGGGATCAAGGCCAGTCGTAGGCTCGTCAAAAAGGAGATACTCGGGGGCTGGGGCCAGGGTCCTTGCAAGCGAGACTCTTTTTTGCATTCCATAAGAGATCTCCTGGGGGAATCGCTTCAAGATGTCTGTACCCAGGTGAACTAATTGAAGTTTTGAAACCACTGCTTCTTCAATTTGTTTTTCGGTCAGAGGGGTAGGGAGCGTTTGTTGGTACTGTGGGGTTCTGAGTCCAAAGGCCACATTATCGAAAACACTCAGTGAATCTAAAAGGGCCGGATGTTGAAATACCATTCCACATCGACGTCTGATCTGGGTGAGTTGGAAACTGTCCAATGAAGTCACGTTCTGCTGGTCCACCCAAACATTTCCGGAATCCGGTTTGAGCACGCCTACAATGTGCTTCAAAGTGACTGACTTCCCCATTCCACTCTTTCCTAGAATGAAAAGAATTTCGCCTTTTTTAACCTCAAAACTGACGTTTCTTAATACTTCTTTTGTGCCAAAGGCTTTGCTGACCTTCTCGAAAACAATACTCATGTCAGTCCTCCTGTGAGAGGACCGGTTTGAAGCCCGTAGATAAATTGTTTGATCTCGGGAGACTCCGAGCGTGCAACCTGATCTGGCGTTCCACCCCTAATAAGCTTGCCCTGAGCTAAAAGGTAGATCTGGTTTCCAATTTGGTAGGCCCTTTGCACATCGTTGGTGACTGTCAGTAAAGTGCTGCCCACTTGTTTTTTGAGTTCAAGAATCAAATCAGCGATGAGTCTAGAGGTAATAGGATCCAAGCCAGCCGTAGGTTCATCATAAAGAATAATTTCGGGTTCAACTATCAGAGCTCGGGCGATCCCCAGTCGCTTCTGCATACCCCCCGAAATTTCGTCAGGAAAAAGATCCTCACATCCATCTAGCCCAACAAAGGTAAGAAATTTTCGGACTAAGTCTTTAGCTGCAGCTTTTTTAATTTGTTTCCGTTCATTCAAGGGAAACAGAAGATTTTCTTCAACGCTTAACGAATCGAAAAGTGCATTTTTCTGAAAAAGCATTCCGACATTATCACTTCCCAGCGTGATCTCGCCATGGCTTGGTTTGAGCAGGCCTGCGACCATTTTTAGAAGAACGCTCTTGCCGCTTCCAGAGGGACCCATCAAGACTGCGGACTCCTTTGGTGCCACCTCTAGTGCAACGTCACGAAAGATCCAGCGGTCTTGGAACTGCTTGCCTACCCCCCGAAGATGAATCAAGCACTGACTCCTAACCAAGGTAGC
This sequence comes from Bdellovibrio sp., assembly GCA_016185105.1. GTDB lineage: Bacteria > Bdellovibrionota > UBA1018 > UBA1018 > UBA1018 > JACPOE01. The sequence goes on along the minus strand of JACPOE010000025.1, from coordinate 14,169 downwards.
AAAAGGTCCTGGGTGAGAAGTTTTCGATTAACCGGGGCGAAAGATTTTAAACGAATTTCAGATAGACGTTCATTCTGAGACACCCAAAAATTCCTGGCGGCGTCTTTGCTACCCAAAGTTTTCTCCACTTGAGCTGCATGGGATTGAAATTCAGTCACGAGGTCAGACTGCCGCCATGCGTGGGCACCATTTTGAGGTGGCGTGCTCCAAAGAATCAAATCGTGGGTTCCTTGCTCGACCAGATCTAAAAGAAGATCAAAATGGATAGGGTGGGTGGTAGCCCAATCGATTAAGTTCTGGAGGTGCTTCCCAGGTTCGGCAAGAAACTGAGCAATAATTTTTCTTTGAGTCCAGTTTTCATCCTCGGCAAGGAGTAGAGCTCGGCCAAGGCTCCCAAGCGAAAGAGCGGAACAAATCGCCACCCTTCCTGATGCGATCTTTTTTTCCCTCAATATTTCTTCGAGAATTGAAGGTGAAAGGGGTTTAAGAGAGAGCCGAATACACCGAGAGACAAGTGTCGGCAGCAACAAGGCGGGGTCATTACAAGTCAAAATAAAAACCCAGCCCTGGGGTGGCTCTTCAAGAAGTTTTAGTATGGAGTTGCCAGCTTGTTGAGTCATTCGGTCAGCTGAGGGGATTAAAATTACTTTGGAAACTTGATCGTCAGATCCAAATCCCATTTTCTCTTTAAGCTTGCGGAACTGATCAATCTTTAAGACGCCCGTGTTGGAGTGATCACTCTCTGAGTCTTCTTGGCCTGCCCCGGAGGCTCCACTCGACCCAAGCTCAATCAACCGGAGTCCTTGAGAAATGCTCAAACAAGAAGAACATTTTTCACAAGGACGCTCACAGCTTGGACCGAAAGTTTCACACAAAAGCCATTGACCCAAATAGCGGGCTACAGTTTTTTTGCCGATACCAGCAAGGCCAGTGAGCAAAATTACAGGTGGAATCAGACCCGTATTTCGCCATTGCCCCATGGGAATTCTGAGTGTCTTGAGGTGATGATCTAACCCCCTAGGCACGGCGGCTCCTTTTTTCTAAATCTTTCTTAAGTCGGGAAAAAACCTGATCGGCTAATTCTGTGGGTGTGTGCTTCCCAGGTTTAAGGCTGATCCACTTTTCTGGGTTTTCCTTTCGAGCCTTCAAGAAACCTAATCGGACCTTCTTTTGAAATCCAAGCCCTTCCGCCTCGAAGCGGTTTGGGTTTTGGGCGCGCTCGAGCCCAACTTTCGGATCCAGATCTAAGAAGACCACTCTGTTAGGCTCTAAACCACCGGTGGCCATTCGATTGAGAGCAAGGACTTCCTTCCAAGGAAGACCGCGGGCATAACTTTGGTAGGCCAAGGTGGAATCAGTAAAGCGGTCGCACAAGACGATTTCCCCGCGCTGTAAGGCCGGACGAATAATTCTGGCAACGTGCTCTGCTCTTGCAGCTTCATAGAGGTAGAGTTCGGTCCGAGAGTCCATTTCTGTTTCCAAAAGAATGGACCGCAGCCTTTCGGCCAAGGGGCTTCCTCCGGGTTCACGTGTGACCTGAACCTTAAGGCCGTTTCTGCCTAAAAGATCAGCAAGCTGTCGGATCAGAGTCGATTTTCCAGATCCTTCAGTCCCCTCAAAGCTGATAAAAAAACCCGGTGTTTTCCGCAACATCCAAAGGGGTTGGTAACTGACGTTGGAGGTTGCGTCAAGTGAGGATCGACCGGATACCTATTATCGGTAGCCTTCCTCAGGCGGGGGTTCTTGGGGGGGCGGAGCGCTTTCAAACTCTCGGGTTTCGATCCGGGGTTGCTCGCCACCACCTCCACCGGAGGAGCCATCATAATCACCGTCATATTCGGTATTGCGACTTGCGGGTTCTCTATCCGGTTGCTGCTCAACGGGCGGGGGAGGAGGAGGTTCTGGAACTCTGTGAATCAGGTTGGGGGTAGGCCGTGGGGCAGCTCCCATAGGGGAAACTGCATTAAATGAGCGTGCAGCTGGGGTTTGGGGTGCAATCTGGGTAATTGGCTGTTGCTCAGCCGAGCGGCCCGAAAGATTCTTCATTTTGGAATAAAGCCATATTCCTGCCCCACAGACGACCAAAGAACCCGAAAACAGCCAGATCCAGAATGGAATAAATGACTGACGCTCTGCAGGAGGATGGTCGATTGGTGCAGAAGGGGACTGCTGCTCAGCAGCTTCTCTAGATCTCAGGGCATCCCGCCGAACTCTAGCTTTTCTGAGAATATCGAAAAGACTAAAAATAGGATCTGAAGACTTCCCGGCCCCTCGCCCCTGAGTTTTCCCCTGGCCTCTCCCCGACACTTTTCCCGAACCCATTTGGAGATTTTACCCCAAATGGGTCCGACAGGTTAATTAAATAAAGTCTTAACGCGGGCGTCTAAATTGAGGACGATCGCCTCGTGCAGGCCGTTCTCCATCTTGATGGCCTGAACTGCGAGGCACGCCACCCTCCGGCACTGGGAGGAGGACTTTTCGGGATAAGCGGATCTTTCCGGATTTATCCACTTCGATAACCTTAACTTCGACTTCGTCGCCTTCCTTCATGTAGTCCAAAACATTATTCACTCTCTCATGAGCGATCTCAGAGATGTGCAATAACCCGTCTTGGTTAGGAAGAACCCCAATGAATGCGCCGAACTCAACCACTTTTTTAACAATACCTTTGTAGATTTTGCCGACTTCGACTTCAGCAATAATTCCACGAATAATATCGATAGCCTTCTGAGCAGCCGTTCCATCATTCGAAGCAATGTTCACTTTGCCGTCGTCGCTAATATCGATCTTGCAGCCAGTTTGAGCAATAATCTCTTTGATTACCTTGCCGCCTGAGCCGATGACTTCGCGGATTTTATCCACAGGTACTTGAATGGTGGTAATTCTGGGTGCGAACTTAGACAAATCTCCGCGGGGAGATTCAATCGCCTTGGCCATCTGGTCCAAAATATGAATTCGACCTTCGTGGGCTTGGGCGAGAGCAGTCTTCATAATCTGCTCGTCGACTCCCTCGATCTTGATGTCCATTTGAATTCCAGTGACGCCTTCTCGGGTTCCTGCCACTTTGAAATCCATATCCCCGAGGTGGTCTTCATCGCCAAGAATGTCGGTAAGAACAGCAACGCGGCTTCCTTCTTTGATCAAGCCCATCGCAATTCCAGCTACTGGCTTCGGGAAAGGAGCGCCTGCATCCATCAACGCCATAGAGGTGGCGCAGACTGAGCCCATTGAGGAAGAACCATTGCTCTCTAAAGTTTCGCAAACAATTCGTACTGTGTAGGGAAAACGATCATAGGCTGGCATCATCGCTTTAATAGAGCGTTCTGCCAAAGCTCCATGCCCAATTTCACGACGGCTTTGTCCGCCCATTCGCCCAGTCTCCCCGACACTGAAAGGTGGGAAGTTGTAGTGGAGCATGAATTTTTTCATCGTATTTTGGAACATCGTGTCGACAATTTGTTCGTCATCAGAAGTTCCAAGAGTAACCGTTGAGAGAACTTGAGTCTCACCTCGGGTGAAAAGAGCACTGCCGTGTGTCCGTGGCAAAAGACCTGCTTCAACCTGGATAGGACGGACTGTTTTCGTGTCTCGACCGTCAATTCGGACATGATCGGTGAGGATCATTTCTCGCATCAAATTGTATTGAAGAAGGTCGAAGGTTGCTTTGACCTGGTCTTCTCGCAGAGAAGCAGCGTCTGAATTTTTTTCTTTTTGTTCAGCGGTGACTAATGCTTCCAGAGTAGCTTTTCGGGCCGCGTCCACCAATGCGTAACGCTCATGCTTGTCTTTAGTCTTAAGAGCCTTTTGCAAGGAAGCCTTAGCCTGCTTTTCAACTTCAGCTTTCAACGTCGCAGCAACGGCAACCGGTTGGAACTGTCTTTTTGGTTTTCCGCAAAGCTTGGTGAGTTCCTCGACCATTGCTACTACTTTTTTAATCTCGCGATGACCGATCAAAATGGCCTCGAGAACTTCCGCTTCCGGAACTTCTCTTGCTCCACCTTCGACCATCATGATGGCGTTCTTGGTTCCAGCGACCAAGATTTCCATATCGGTTTCGCCAGAATCAATCTGCTGCCAGGTAGGATTCACTACATATTGCCCATTGATTCGGCCCATCCGACAGGCGGCTGTTGGACCGTTGAAGGGAATGTCAGAAATGCTAAATGCAGCTGAAGCACCCACTGCCGCTGCCACATCGAGATCAGCTTCCGGATCGACCGAAAGTACAGTGGCTACCAGCTGAGTGTCGAAAAAATACCCTTCTGGGAATAAGGGGCGAATTGGCCGATCGATCATTCGAGCTGATAGGGTCGCTTCTTGGGTGGGTCTGCCTTCTCTTTTATGGAAGCTGCCGGGAATTTTGCCTGCGGCATAGAATTTCTCAGAAAACTCAACAGTCAGCGGGAAAAAGTCCGCACCTTCGCGAGCTTCTTTGCTCGAGCAGGCGGTCACCAAGACCCGAGTGTCCCCGTAGCTAACGAGGACTGAGCCGTCCGCTTGTTTTGCGAGTTTACCTGTTTCGACGGATAGGGTCTTGCCGCCCATCTCACACGATACGCGATGAATCATATTTTTACCCTCCTAAGGGTGTCTTAAATAATGCGAGTGAAATGGACCGAGGTCAGGACTAAAAGTTAGACCGAAAGAGGGCCCAAAAACAGACTGCATTGACTGCTTCAAACCGAAATGACTAACCTGGAATCGTTTACTTACGCAAATCCAGGGACTGAATCAGCTGCGTGTATCGTTTCTGATCCGTGCTCTTCAAATAGGTCAGCAAACGGCGGCGCTGACCAACGAGTTTCAGCAAGCCTCTGCGGGAATGGTGATCCTTTTGATGAGTCTTAAAGTGTTCGTTAAGCTCGTTAATGTGATGGGTCAATAATGCGACTTGGACTTCAGGAGACCCTGTGTCCGATGCCCCACGGGCATTTTTCTTAATGATTTCAGCTTTCTTCTCTTTTACTGCGGTTTTTCCTGCCATTTTATTACCTAATCGAATTTCTTAAATTGATATCATCTATTGCTATTTATTTTAGTCAGGAACTAGCATGAGGCCCCTAGAACTGTAAAGGGGAAACTACCCCTTTTTTGGCTCCAAATCGGGTTTCAAAAATTCCCTGAGCTTTTCAATCACTTTTGCTTCAATTTGCCGAGTTCGCTCGCGGGTTAAGCCATAAAGATCCGCTACTTCCTGAAGGGTTTTGGGCTCCTCGGATAAGATCCGGTCTTTCAGTACCTTTCGCTCGCGCTCATTGAGACCCTTTTGGAAATCCGGGAGGCGTGCCTTTAGAAGGGTCAGAAGCTGGTCCCGCGAGAGTGCTTCGTCCGCTAACTCCCCTGAGTCTTCCAAGAGGTCCAAGTGAGAGGTTTTCTTACCAGTGTCCCCGTCGTCAATAGGAGCATCGAGGGACATTTCAGCCCCCCTACCTGAAAGGCGTTGCTCCATTTCAACCACATCCTTCTCGCGCACGTTTAGCTTTTGCGCCAAAAGTTTCGGGCCGGCCAGAAGGCCTTGGGCTTCCAAGCGTTCCTTCTCCCTCATCAGGTGGTAGAAGAGTTTTTTCTGGGCTTGGGTGGTACCGACTCGGACTAGTCTGAAATTATCTAACAAATATTTCAAAATATAAGATCGAATCCACCAGGAAGCGTAATATCCGAGTCTGGCTCCCTTAGTGGGGTCAAATTTAGATACCGCCTTCATTAGGCCAATATTCCCCTCTTGGATCAAATCTAAGAGGTTGGAGTAGTAAGTTCGATATTCGAAAGCAATTTTAACAACAAGGCGGAGGTTCGCGGAAACCAGAGCTTTCGCGGCCTCTAAGTCCCCGGCATTTCGTAGACGAGCAACCAAGGCAAACTCTTCGGCAGGCTCCAGTAGAGGATACCTTCGAACTTCTTCCATATAACGCCGAAGAGGGTCCTGCGGCGAGACCGCTTTCATTTCGCGGTCTAAGTTGGACTTTGGATATTCCGACGGAAGCTGGGATGAGTCGGTTTCTTCCTCTGATTCGTCGGGCTCAGCGGGCTCATCAGATTCTTCGTCGACTTGATCGTCGGAATCAGGATCGGATTCGACCTCTTTCCAGTTGGCTTCCAGGTCTCGATTTCCTGCTTTAGAGGGTGTCTCTTCAGCCGGCAATACTTCGGGCGCGATTCCTCTCTTTTTCTTCACTTTCTTAGCCGTCATACTTTGTCCGAGTTTCTATCCTATCTGTGTCCATTCTAGCAACAACTCGTAAGGTTTTAAAAACTGACTAAAAGGGTGTTGGTTTATTTTTTCTTCGGGGAGTACTGCGTGCAAAAGGGTTTCGAGTCCTGTAGCTTTATAGGAATGAACACCCTAAAACCCCTTTTTGAGAAAACTGTTTTCGAAAATGGACTTACTTTTGTGTCAGAGCGTTTGGCTGGGTACCAGAGTCTTTCCATGGGAGTTTGGGTGAAATCTGGGACTCGGCACGAAAGACCTTCGGATCTGGGAGTTTCTCATTTTTTGGAACACATGTTGTTCAAAGGAACGACGAAAAGGTCTGCATTTCAAATCGCGCGCGAGGTCGATAGGGTGGGTGGCGAATTTAACGCCTTTACGGCTCGCGAACACACTTGCTTCCATATTTTACTTCTCGAACGGGATTGCACCTTGGGGCTCGATATTTTGACCGATGTCTTGATGAACTCGACCTTTAAAAGAGAGGAAATTGAGCGCGAAAGAAAAGTAATCCTGCAAGAGATTGCCATGGTTGAAGAGTCTCCTGAAGAACTAGTTCATGATATTTTTTTTGAAGTAATCCATCCTAACCACGGGTTAGGGAAGCCGATTTTAGGGACGCGGGAAAGTATCAGTAAGCTTTCGCGCCGAGACCTTGTTCGTGTTTTCTATTCGAATTATCGCCCTGATCAATTAGTCTTTTCGGTTGCAGGGGACATTTCCCACAAATCAGTTCAGAGAAAACTCAAGCCCCTGTCCCGTCTTAAATGGCCTGGTAGAAAAGAGGGGCCTCCGACAGAGCTTGTATTTTCGCCTGCGCCCGGTATTCAACCGCAGTTTTGGTGGGTCGATCGTCCCACGGAACAAGTTCATCTTGTTTGGGGAGTGCGGGGCCCCAATTTTGGTTCGGACGATCGTTTTGCGGCTTTTCTTCTGAACGCCTATTTAGGGGGCGGAATGAGCTCAGCTCTCTTTCAGGAAATTCGCGAAAAAAACGGCTTGGCTTACACAGTCTATTCTAGTCTGACTCCCTATGTGGACTCGGGAGTGTTTTCGATCTACGTGGCCACCGGAGTAAACCAGGTAAAACTCTGTCTCCGTTTAATCGAAGATTGTGTAAAAAAAGTAAAGACCAAGGCTATGTCCGAGAAAGAACTTCGGTGGATTAAAGACAATATGAAGGGCACTATTTTATTGTCCTCCGATAGCGTTGAATCCCGAATGTCGAGCATTGCAAAAAATGAGATTTTCCTGGGACGCTATATGCCGCCCGATGAGGTTTGCAGGGCAATTGATGCTGTTACCATTGACGATATTCGAAGGGTGGCGAATTTCATTTTTAAAGATGACACCCGAAGTGTTGTTGCATTAGGTCCGAAGCCGAGTCGATCTGTTCTTACCAAGATTCTACCCGGGCAACTCCCAAAGTATTATCGCACATAAGATCATCAGGATAAAAAGGGTTATCCCATTCTAGAATGGCCAGCCCAAAAAGCCCTTGCCCCGAAAGCGTTCTGATGTAGCAGTCACCAAACCCGAGTAAGTGTCCCAGTTCATGGGCTAGGGTTCGAGGAGTAATTCTACCCGCTCCGAGAATGAGCGCCTCATGTGAGACATGGGTGGTTGCCGACCCGGTCGTGAGGGTTGCCGAGTCTTTGGGGAACTCAAAAAGATGCTGGGCTAGGTTGATTTTTGCAGATCGAAACTTAGGGTTTTCTGGAACGATCCTCCAGTAGATCTTGAAACGGATTTTTTGATTTTTCGCCCAGGGGGACTGATTCCAATGAGTATTAAGGGCTCCCTCGATCTCGCGGAGAAATTTCTGGTTGTGAATATCTGTTGTAATTGGCAGGGGAATTTCTCCCGACTTAAGAACGAAGGGTAGAAAAGGGCGTATCATGATTCGTCTGGGTTTCAGTTCCTGGCGAAGGCGCTCGAGCTCAGCCTCCGGGAGAGTTTTTGCGCTGCTGGCGATATTAAAGAGCGCCTCAATTCCTTTTTGACCGTAAGAGGGTCGTTCTTGTAACCAAGGAATCCAGGTATCTAGGTATCTAAACTTTTGCATCAAGTCTACATATTCACTGTTGATCTGGTGCCAGCGGTTTACTGCAGCCTCAAAAGTTCTCTTCCGAGTTGAGGTGTCCATGCTTCGGTTTTTGGAGAAGACTTTTTGCAAAGACCTGAGATGGCGATGAATCCTGAAAGCAATGGTTACGGTTTGAAACCAGGAAAAACGATTGGGTCTTTCAATAGGGGTCGGGAAGACTGCCCCGTGCCCTAGGTCTACGAAGATCTGAGGCAGGGTTCCGTATCTACCTTCGGAGGCAGTTTCGGAAGGGTCAATGAGTGTGAGCTGTTCGGTGTGTTGTAAGGAATCCTTTTCAGAAGCAAGTTGTTGGTAGAATTCCCCACGGATGCGAGTGATGTCTGAAACCAACCATCGGCAAACACGACTCCAAACAGGATCCGTCCGCAGGGAGATCCAACTGCTGGGCTTCTGAGATTCTTCGGGGCTAGCAGTCTCAATCGTGTGATGAAAAATCACACTCAGAAACCACATCAGTAAGCCAGCTATAACAATTCCGGTAGTTCTAAACAAAGTTCCTTAGGCCGGCATTCTGGCTCTTTACCGGCAAACGAGGCTTAACCCCCGCTATTTTTTTTCTTTCTCCAGATGATAAATCCAACCACAGCTGCTCCAGCTCCCAAGAGGAGGAACATCGTATTGTCGCCGCCCGCAGCAACAGGTTTGTTTTCAGCGCCACCTTGGATTTGTGCCCCAGGGAATACGGTGTCGGATCCCACGTTTTGGGGGATCTGTGTATTTTGGAAGAGATTTCCAGATTGAGGAGCCACATTGATCCCGCCCGTCTTACGAAAGACTTTCAGCGTCTTGACCATGTTGTCAAAATCATCGAGATAGGTCTGGTATTTTCCTTTGTTGATTGAATAGGTCACCAGAACTCCGATGTCCTGCTTCACAGTGGCCAGATACCGAGTATAAAAACCGGGGATTTCAGATTCTAAATGGAGAGCGTCAACCCAGGCCTGCCCATTCAGGTTAATCGTCTTCGCATATTTTGGGTCAGATTTGACGGGCTTGCCCTGAATGCTGTTGAAGGTTTTCGCTGCCTTTAGATAGGTGAGATACTGGTCTAGGCTGTCTTGATCGCCTTTCAATTTAGCAGCTAAAACAATGATGGCATCACGCTTTTTGGTGTCGTTTGTGCTTTGACAGACCCACTCTGCACCTTCCAAATTACACTGCCACTGAGGAGGAAGTTCAAATTCAGTAAACTGATTCGCAAATTTGGCAGCATGGCTTTGGCCGGGCCACGCGAATAGAATCGCGCAAAGCGTTAAAGCGTACTTTCCTAAGTATTTTGGATTTTTAAGTTTCATGGGCCCGTTTCCTCCCCTATTTAATCACTCGTCTTGCCAGGTAACCCTCGTTCACTGGAGAACTGCTGTAATGTTCAGTGACTTCAAGAGCCGCTTCGTCTAACTTGATGTGGGTAACCTCGGCCCGAGCAATTGGATCACCGATGGAACCATCTTTCTGTACAATAAAGATATCAAAAATCTGCCCGACTTCCACACCTTCTTGTTTTCCTTTATCTATCTTAAATATATTTAACTGATCGCGCGACTTTAAAACCTTTGCTTCGAGAGAGTAGTTGACAAACCCTTTATTTGCCTTGCCATATTCAGATTCTGTTTGAACCGCAGGCTGTATGTCTGGGCCTCCAAATCTCTTGCTGAATCCTAACGTGACGTTCACGCCGCCGGGGGCTGATTGTCCCCAGATATGCAGTGCGACACCCCCGGTAAGTTCGGTCGAAGGGGAAGTTCTGTAGCCAATTTTCGCAATAAACTGCGCTAATGAAGAATTGGCGCCACCGGTGAAGTAACTTCCCGCCGATCCTGCCGAAGAGCGGGGAAGGGTTGAAACCCCACTCGTATCGGTTTTGAGGGAGGCGAATCCCTGGATTCCCAGGGATGCCAGAACGCCTGAGTCAAAAGACTCATAAGATAGATTTACGTTGAATGGAATTGCCGCTGAAAACCCCTGGTTCCTAGAGGTGTAGCCAGTTCCTAGTTGAAATTGGTAGCCGTCTTCTTGGACTTCGTGGAACGAGTGAGTGAGGAAGATTCCAGCGCTGAGATCCGTGCTTCCATCACCGAAATAAGGCGTCAGGTTGGCGTCGGCAGTTGCATTGTTATAAAGTGGAAAGTCAGTCTGGAATTGAAAGTCGAATTGGGTCTGTCGGGGGTGGAGGCTTGGGCCTGACTTGAGTGTAAAGAGGCGAATCGCTAAGCCGATGGACTGATCGCCAAGACCAAAACTGTTTCCGCTGCGGGTTACTCCAGTTTGATTCACTCCCACCCAGTGCAACCGTCCGTAAAGGGTTACCGGACGGAAAAGTCCAGCAGCCAAGGTCAAGTCTCCGCCGATCCGGTTATAGTTTTGCAAACCCGAAATTCCCAGAGATGACCCGTTACTTTCGAAATTCGAAACGGTGTTAAAATAAAGACCTTCTAATTTAGTCCGAAAAAATCCACTCTCTTCAAATTGATCTTCCCAGTGGTGAACTATTAAATCAGCAAACGAACTCGCACCGCAAAAGAGAATGGCAGAAGCGATTCCCAATCGAAGAGTCGCTTTGATCCAAAGGTCGCAGGATTTTTTCATATCTTAAAGGTTGCCACACCTACTGGGGCCTTCCAACTGGAAACAACGGGTGTTGCGCTCTCGATCAGAGGGCGGTAGGTTGGTTGGACTTATGACAATTTACGAAGAATCCCTGAAATATCATTCGACCGGACGGAAGGGCAAAATTGAAGTCATTCCGTCTAAATCTGTCACTACTCAGCATGATCTATCCTTGGCGTACTCCCCGGGGGTTGCCGAGCCTTGCCGTATGATCGCTGAAAAAGAAGAGTTAGTTTACGAGTACACAGCCAAAGGAAATCTGGTGGCTGTGGTCTCCAATGGTACAGCGGTTTTGGGGCTGGGAGACATTGGTGCCTCCGCTTCTAAGCCTGTGATGGAAGGAAAAGGGATTCTTTTCAAAAAATTTGCGGACATTGATGTCTTTGATATCGAACTCAATGCAAAAAATCCGGACGATGTGATTCGGGCGTGCGAAATGCTCGAGCCCACTTTCGGTGGAATCAATCTCGAGGACATTAAGGCTCCCGAGTGTTTCTACATCGAGGAAGAGCTTAAAAAGAAACTTAAGATTCCTGTTTTTCATGATGATCAGCATGGTACGGCGGTCATCAGCGGAGCAGCTTTCTTGAACGCGTTGGATATTCTGGGTAAGAAAATTCAGAGTGTGAGAGTGGTTTTTTGCGGGGGCGGCGCTGCTGCGATCGCTTGTGCGAACCTCTACCTTCATCTTGGGGTACGCCGTGAAAATATCATCATGTGCGATTCCAAAGGTGTCATCTATAAAGGCCGCAAAGAAGGCATGAATCCGTACAAAGAGCGGTTTGCTGTCGAAACTGACAAACGAACTATCGCTCAGGCCCTCGAAGGTGCGGACGCCTTTGTTGGCGTGTCTGTTAAGGATGGAATCACTCCCGAAATGATCAAAAAAATGGCGAAAGATCCTATTGTCTTTGCCATGGCGAATCCAGACCCAGAAGTTTTGCCGGAAGATGTGCTTAAAATAAGACCCGATGCCATCATGGCGACTGGAAGGTCAGACTATCCAAATCAAGTGAACAATGTTCTAGGGTTTCCATTTATTTTCAGAGGTGCCTTAGACACCATGGCTACGGCAATCAATGAAGATATGAAAATGGCCGCAGTAAAAGCTTTGGCCTCCTTGGCGCGAGAAGACGTGCCCGAGAGTGTTTCTAGAGCTTACGGTGGGCAAACTTTTAAGTTTGGCAGAGACTATTTGATTCCCAAGCCATTCGATACGAGAGCTTTGCTTTGGGTTGCCCCAGCGGTAGCTCAAGCAGCACAGGATTCCGGGGTGGCACGAAAGAAACTCGACATTAGTCAATACCGGGACAATTTAGAAATGTTGCTCGGCTCAACCTACACGGTCATGAGAGGGATCAAAAAAAGAGTACAGAGTGATGATAAGAAGGGACGGGCCACTATTGTTTTTCCAGAAGGTGAAAATCCCAAAATTTTAAAAGCAGCGCATGTGATTCGTGAAGAGGGAATCGCCGAGCCTATTCTTTTGGGAAGCGAGAAACTGATTCAGACAGCAATGAAGGATCTCGGGCTTCTGGAAAGTTTAAAAGACGTTAAGGTGATTCGGCCATCTAAGAGCGAAAACCTTGTGGACTACGCAAAAAAATTCTTTGTAAAGCGCCAGCGCAAAGGAGTTACCTTGGCCGTTGCGCGCCAGCTGATGAAGCAAAATAATTACTACGGTGCGATGATGGTCGAGCAAGGCCATGCGGACGGCTTGCTGAATGGGATATCTCAAAGCTATCCCGAGACATTGCGTCCAGCGATTCAAACGATTGGAGCAAAGCCAGGTTCTCGTTTGGCTGGGATCTACATGATGATCTTCAAGAAGCGAGTCTTATTTTTTGCTGACACGACTGTGAATATTGAGCCGACCGCTGAGGAGTTGGCAGATATTGCAATTCAGACTGCTCAGCTTGCTCAGAGTTTTATGAATACTGAGCCGCGTGTGGCAATGTTGTCTTTTTCTAACTTCGGATCGAACTCCCACCCTCTGGCAACTCGAGCTCGAGAGGCTGTTGAAATTGTAAGAAAGCGCGCCCCTTCTTTGATTATCGACGGGGAGATGCAAGCGGATGCAGCAATTCATCCTGCGATTTCTGAAGAAAGCTTTCCGTTTAATCGCGTTCCTGGAAATGCGAATATTTTGATTTTTCCGGATCTCCAATCTGGCAACATTGCTTACAAATTGATGGCCAGGATGGGCTCGGCCGAGGCAGTGGGTCCGATCCTTGTCGGAATGAATAAACCTGTTTTTGTTTTGCAGCAAAACTCAGATGTAAATGACGTCGTCAATATGGCGGCAATCACAGCTATGGAAATTCAATTGCGAAAGAATGGGAAAACTACTCATGCCAACTAAGAAGGTAATTTTGACTTCTTCTGCCCCAAAACCCATTGGCCCGTATAGTCAGGCTATTCAGGCAGGAGGCTTTTTATTTTGTTCGGGTCAGGTGGCGATTGATCCACAGACGGGGAATGTAATGTCTTCCGAGTCTGTCGAAGAACAGACTCGGCAAGTGATGCGAAATATCGAAGCCGTGTTAAAAACTGCGGGTTGCAGTTGGGGAAGTGTAGTGAAGACCACTATTTTTCTACAATCGATGGGCGATTTTGGAAAAGTAAATGAGATCTATGGAACCTATTTTAAGGAAGAGCCTCCCGCACGTTCAACAGTCGAGGTTTCTCGCCTTCCTAAAGATGTGAAAGTGGAAATCGAAGTTATTGCACTGGTGTCTTAAGGCCGAGTCCAGCTTGGTTACAAAAAAAAAGCAGGGATGAAAATCCCTGCTTTTTTCGTTTTTCTCGGCGGCTAAAAAAGCGCCTATAATTTTTAAGCAGTGTGTGTAGTAGCTGGCTTGTAGTTCCGTTTCACTGGACGGGTAACTTTGCCAGATCGGATGCAACGGGCACAAATACGAACCGTACGGGTAGCGCCATCGATCACGGCTTTCATTCTCTTCAAGTTAGGAAGCCAGCGAGTTCTGGTCTTAATGTTAGAATGAGATACTAGGTTTCCAGTTGTTGGTCCTTTTTCACAATATTCACAAAACCGCGCCATATACAAAATCCTTCCTTACTCGAAAAGTGCAAGGACCCTAACCTAGTGGAGTCCTTTCATTTTTGCAAGGTCGAAAAGACATGGTACGAATAGGATATCTCTATGCGCAGGCCATCCCGAAAAAGACTCTTTTTGAAGCCGTGGGTTATCCCCTTTACCTTAGTTCTAGCTGGGTTATCCACCCTG